>CAYWYT010000273.1:0-3804 GCA_964462665.1 uncultured Woeseiaceae bacterium
TCTCCAAATGCTTTTCGTATGCCTCCACCTGGCCCGGTAGCGTCTTTGCTGGAAACCTGGCGATGCCGTAGAACTTGGCCGCGGTCAAAAATGCATCGCGAGCTGCATCAGATTCGTCATTTACAGCAAGCGCATCACCCTGATCGGCAAAGTACCTGCCAATCTGCGACCACTCATAGACCCAGGAACCCGGATCAGTCCCCTGCATGTTCTCGATGCGTCGATACGTAGAACGAACGAGATCTGCGTTCTGAATCTGTGCACTCCAGAGCCGCAGCCGTCTTTCTTCGACCAGTTCTTCCCGCTCAGCACCTTCTTCAGCCAGTAAGCCATCCTGTGCAAACAGGCAGACGATGAAAATTCCAGTAAACAGGTTTTTCAAACGCATCAAACGATCCTTATTTTCGTTTACAGCAATACCAAACTTATTCCCGGGAATGCGATCAGCACGATTAATACCAGAAGCATGATAACTGCAAATGGAAACGCGCCGGCAAAAACGTCATACAGTGAAATATCTTTGTCCGGCAACGTCGACTTGATGACATAGCAGGAAATACCCAGCGGCGGCGTAAGCAAGCCGATTTCTGCACCAAAGATGGTGATGATACCGAACCAGACCAGATTGATGTCGTAAGGGGCCATCACCGGCAAAAATAACGGCACCATGATCAGAATGATCGATGTCGTATCCAGAATTGTGCCCATGATGATAAGAGCGACGACATAGATCGCCAAAATTGTCGTGAGACTCAAGTCTGCAGCAGTGATCCAAACGCCAAACTCAACTGGCAACCCGGATATCGCCAGCATGCGGCTGTACATAGTTGCTGCGACGATCAGCAGAAGTATGGAAGCGACGATATGGCCGGTTTCACTGAGTACCTTCCAGAGCACTTCCTTGTTGAGTTTCCTCTTGATCATTGCAATGACCAGTGCACCGAGAGCACCGACGGCACCGGCCTCTGTAGGCGTGAAGACCCCGCCATAAATTCCACCCAGGACGAGCAGGATCAACACCAGGAACGGCGTAATCTTGGCAATCACTTCCTGACCAGACAAGGCACCTTGCTCATCAGAAAACGCGACCGACTTCGCGTCCTGGCCACCGATAAATTTTGGGAAGAAAACGGCCATGCAGACGATGGCGATAATGTAAGCAGCTGCCAACAGGAGACCTGGGAAAACCCCTGCCTTGAACATGTCGGCCACCGATAGCTCGACGACAATGGCATAGATGATCAACATCACACTGGGTGGTATCAACATGCCAAGTACCGAACTGCCGGCCACCACGCCCACCGCAAAACGCGGGCTATAGCCGAATCGTCGCATTTCCGGAACTGAGACTCTCGCAAACACCGAAGCCGATGCGATACTGACGCCCGTGATGGCCGCGAACATAGTATTTGCGGCGACTGTTGCAACACCCAACCCACCTTTGATCTTGCGCAGTAAGAAATTGGAGACGTCGTAGATGTCTCTTCCCATTTCACAGTGACTGACGACCAGGCCCATAAGCACGAACAGCGGGATCACACCAAAATGGTATTCCTCCAGCCCATCAGATGCAGCCAGCGTCAATAAATAGATCGGTGCCTCGAAACTGTCACGCAAGTACCAAACACTGACAAAGGACACCAGACCTAAGGCAACTGGCACGTACATACCCGAGTAGATCAGTATCAGAATCACAATGACGGACAGCAGTCCGATTTCCAATCCGGTCATGACGTATCGTCCCCGGATTGCATTAGGGCAACGACGTGTCGCTTAATAAGTGACGCAAACACCGTAATCACAGTGATACAACTGACGACGAGGATTAGTCTTACCGGCCATTCGGGCACAGTGAAAATACCCTCGGTACCGACGTAATAATTGCCGCGGTAGGCATCGATAAAAATCGGGACGATTCCAAAGAGAATGGCCACGAAGAACGCCATACCGCAAAGATCATAAAAGGCGTTCAACACTAATCCCATTCTCGGCCTGCGGGCGACAAAGCGATTAAAGAACCCGTCAGATCGGGTTAGTCTGCCAGCCCGTACCGCGTCACCCAGTTGCAGAAAAACAATCCCGACAATAGAAAGCGCAACTAACTCAGGCACGCCGTCAATTGGCGAATTGAACAGGTATCTGGCAAGTACGTCGGCATTGATAATGAGCATCAGCAAGAATATCCAGGCTGTGCCGATGCTGTTCAGGGCCACCACCCAAACGTCAAATGCTCGGGAAAGGGCAGACTTCATTCCTGGCCCCACTGCCGCATGATGGGCTGATTGTTGTCTCGCATGATTTGCATGTAGTCGGTGAGAATTTCTCGACCCGGTAAGCCGGCCGCCTCCATCACTTCTATCCATTCACCAGCCAGGTCTGGCAGATTCGACGCCCATAAGCGGCGCTTGTCTTGTCCTACTGGAACAACGACTCCACCTTGCTCAACAAATACCTCGCGGGCGTTGGAAGAAATGCGATCAGTCTCGCGCGCCAGTTCGTCTCGATAATCGTTGGCCACATTCTGGATCACAATCTGCACTTCTTCAGGCAAACGATCCCACGTACGTTTGTTAACCGCGATTGCCTTGGAGGCCGCGCCGCCAAACTGGATGTCCAACATGTAGGGTGCGACTTCATAAAGTCTGTACGCTGCCGCAGCTTCCGGCCAGACAACCGCGCCGTTCATCAGGCCGGTTGCCATGTTGTTGTACCAGTCAGGCAAGGCGCTACCAACGCCCACTGCTCCGGAACCTTCCAGGAACAACAAGGCAAGTCCGACGCCACCCACTTTTTGTCCCTGAAGACCTTCGATACTTTCAACGGGATCTGTAAGAACGATGTTGTAGGTGTCTATAGACCCGGCCGAGGTTAAATAATGGAGGTTGTAGCTCTGCCAACCGTCTTTAACCTGGGGATACTTATTGGTCAGGTCCGTCATCGTTCGGGAAATAAGCCCAATGTCATTGCTGACAAAGGGAGTGATGTACGGAAGAGAATAGAAAGGGAGCTTGTCCGGATGATACGGAGTAGTAACGATGCCTATGTCGGCCAAATCATATTGCAGAGTTGTAAGCACACCGCGCGGTTTTGCGAGGGTTCCGCCGAATGCCGGATTCCAATCAATCTCATAGTTGTCAGTCGCGGCAAGACGGCGATCAACCTCGGGAATAAAATGCTCGAGGAACACTCTTACCCACAGTGAACTAGAGGAATCCGAGTCCACTGCAATCAATCGGATTGATTCCGCCGCATGCGCTGGCGGTAGCGCCAAGGGCATCAAAAGTAAAGTTAGCCTTGCCAAGAAAAAAGGGCCCCTCATAAAGGAGCCCTTCGTTTTTTGGATATTTCTCAAATCTACTTCGAAAACTCGCTTTCGCGCAGCCCAAGAGCGAGTAATGCAATAACCACACAGAGCAGCGAGATCTGAATCTGGCCGGCAAATACCCAGTTATAGTTTTGGACGAGCAAGCCCATTGTGTATCCGCCGATAGAGGCACCACCATAGACGCTCGTGACGAACATGCCTGAACCCTTCCCGGTAAGAGTGCGCTTGAGCGCCTTAACGTGACCGCCGGCAAGATTTGTATAAACGATTGCCGCGCCGAAGACCCCGACACCGGTCGCCAGTATCTTGTTCATCATTACGCTCTGGTCTGTCTTGAAAAGAAACCAAGTCGTTATTCCGAGTGCGATCGAGAAAGTAAAGAGAACTGATTTCGACGAGAACTTGTCACCCAGCTTGCCGCCATAGTAGGACGTCAGCCCGCCTACACCAAACCACAGCATCACCAGGCCTTTGTCGGT
>CAYWYT010000274.1:0-3800 GCA_964462665.1 uncultured Woeseiaceae bacterium
AAACTCGGCAATGAGATCATGTGCGGTATCAATGCTGCAGCTGCAGTCACGCCGATCAGTTTGCTCGCCTATGTCTTGCTGGCGACACCGAATCAGAGAATCGGAGCCGCAGAGCTTGAGGCGCAGCTGAAGCTCAGCGTCGACTTGATGAATCGTTTTCGATACTCCGATTCGGTCACGGTGCCGGACTGGAAGCCAGGTGAAATCATTGCGCACGGCCAAAAACTCAACGTGATAAGCCGCAGGCCACACCTTATGGGTGACGTGATCGACATGACAGAGCATACGGCCGTGCTTATGACGTACTTCCGCAACAATATATTGCATCTGCTTGCGTTGCCGGCGTCCATAGCCTGTTGCTTTATTCAGGGCCGTCGGCTCGAAATGTCGGAAGTTCATCGCCTTATGCGTTTGATCTATCCATTTATGGCCAAAGAATTGACGCTGCAATGGGCTACCGACGACATAATCGATGTGACGGTAGACGCCGTCGATGCGCTGGTGGAGGAGAAGCTCCTCACGCGCGAGGGCGATACCCTGGTCCGACCGGCAGCGGGATCTGCAGAAGCTTATCAGCTGTTGATGCTGGGACAGTCGATGGTGCCGATGCTACAGCGCTTCTTTCTGGTCGTGGCGCTGCTCGTGCGGCACGGCAGCGGCACCCTGTCGCGCATTCGGCTGGAGAAGATGTGCCAGGCCAGCGCCGAACGATTGTCGATGATCTATGGATTGCACTCGCCGGACTTCTTCAACAAGTCCTTATTCCACGATTTCATTCGCAAGTTGCAGGACCAGAAAGTTTTACGTCGTAACGAGGACGGCCTGTTGGACTTTGATGAAGTCCTGATTGGTATCGGCGCGGATGCCCGGCTGGTACTCGGCGAGGAAATTCGTCACAGCATCCTTTCTCTGACTGTGCCCGAGGAGCCGGCCGGAGAATGAAAGTAGTCTCGTTTTATCATTTTCTGGACTTGCCGGAAGTGGATCAATTTTGCGATGACCTGCAGTTACTCTGCGAAGAGCAAAGCCTGCTCGGAACAATTCTAGTCGCAAATGAAGGTTTCAATGGCACGCTCGCCGGCGAGCAGCTCGCTGTTGAAACTGTCTTCAGCTGGATCAAACGCAAGCTCGGCCTGAATGCATCAATTGACGCGCGCTGGACGGATGCAGCCGCGGCACCTTTCCTGCGCATGCGCGTGCGCCGCAAGAATGAAATCGTCACATTGGGCAGGCCCGATATTCGCCCGCACGAAAAAACCGGCATTCACGTGCAACCCGAAAACTGGAACGCACTCATTGCGGATCCGAACGTAGTTGTCATCGATACCCGCAATCACTACGAGATTGAAGTGGGCACTTTTCCCGGCGCCGTTGATCCGAAAACTGACAATTTTCGGCAATTTAATGACTTCGCGATCGAACTGGCCAAAACCTCCAGCGACAAACCGCTGGCGATGTTCTGCACTGGCGGTATTCGCTGCGAAAAGGCCACCGCGTTAATGCTGGAACTAGGATTCGACGAGGTTTATCACTTGCAGGGCGGCATCCTGAACTACCTCAACGAGGTCTCTGACGACGACAACCACTGGGACGGCGAATGCTTCGTCTTCGATAAACGCGTCGCCGTCGACCGCGACCTGGCCGAAGGCGGCTACGTCCAGTGCCACGCCTGCAGACGCCCACTCTGCAGCGAAGACCTGGTCTCCGAACACTACGCAGAAGGCGTCTCCTGCCCGCACTGTATCAGCTAGAGACGCTGGCAATGGCGCGCTCGCCCCTCCCTCAGACTGCCTTTAATTCGCTCAGGTCGAACACGCCATTGCCAGCGTCTCTAGCAGCAGCATCGAGTGTTCCGATGTAGTTAGCGGCAGGGTGGGGTGCTTGTCCTGAGCGAATTAAAGGCAGTCTGAGCACAGGATAAGTGCGCCACCCTGCCGCTAACGGCCCGGACTATGCGTCGAGGTCAGGAATGAGCTCGCTTTCGAGATTGGTGATCATGTCTTTGATAAGTAACTTGCGCTTCTTCAGACGTCGGATGCGCAATTGATCGATCATGGGGTCGTGTTGCAAACGGTCGATCAGGTAGTCCATATCCCGGTGACTGACGCGTAACTCACGCAGTCTATCCAGAGTCTTGAAGCATTCAGTATCGACTTTTTCGGTCATCAGATCCTATGCTACTCGCCGTCCGCGAGCAGCGCCAGCCAGTCATGGTCGTCGGGCCCGGTGACTACAAACCAGGGATTCAGGATGTCCGCTTTCTTGTTGTAGGACAGAGGTTTTCCATCGAGCTCGAGTACTTTTCCGCCTGCTTGCTCCACCACTGCTTGAGCCGCTGCAGTATCCCACTCGGAAGTCGGTCCGAGTCGCGGATAGATGTCTGCATTGCCCTCAGCAACCGTGCAGAACTTTAGAGAGCTACCCATGGCTAGCATGTCGTGGTCACCTAATTTGGCGAGGAATGCGTCGAGGCTGGTGCCGCGATGCGAGCGACTACCAACGATGCGAACGGCCGCGTTACTGGCAGCGGCAACATTGATCGGAGTCACTTTACCGTCGTCGCGCAATTCGGAACCGCGTCCTTCGCAGCCGACGTAGGTTTTGTCTTGAACCGGCACGTGTACGACGCCGAGAATCGGACGATGGTTATCAATCAGGGCGATATTGACGGTGAACTCGCCGTTACGATTGACGAATTCTTTGGTGCCGTCCAGCGGGTCGATGAGCCAATAGCGATCCCATTTTCCACGCACATCAAATTCAGGGAGGCCATCCTCCTCGGATATAACCGGAATATCCGGTGTCAGCTGCGCCAGCCCAGCCGCAATGCAGTTATGTGCGGCCAGATCGGCCTGCGTCAAAGGAGATTCGTCGGACTTACTTTCTACGTCGAAATCGGTGGCGTAGACTGTCAGGATCGCTTTACCGGCCTCAACTGCGAGGGCGGTAATTGGTTCGACCAATTCTTCGAGGTTCATCATGGACTCCATAACCCAAAGCGGGCCGCGCAGTATATGTCAGTGACATTCGATCCCAAAGCTGCTCTCGACAAATGTGAGACTTTGATGCTGGATATGGACGGCACCATTCTCGATCTCGCCTACGACAACTACATGTGGCTAACGCATGTACCCAGTCATTGGGCAGAGCAGAACGACATGTCATTGAGCGACGCGCGTGCCCATCTACTGAAAAAATTCGGTGCGGCGCAAGGTGACCTGCGTTGGTATTGCCTGGATCACTGGAGCGAACATTTGGGACTCGATGTGTACCAACTGCATCGTGACAATCACCATCGAATCGATTTCCTGCCCGGGGCGCGCGAGTTCTTAGAGCAAGCTCGTGAAGCAAATATCCGCGTATTGATGGTGACTAATTCGCACCAGAATACTCTGGATCTCAAGGAAGAGGTGACGGGTCTATCCGAATTCTTCGACGAAATTCATACGTCGCACAGTTACGGCTTTGCGAAGGAACGTCAGGGGTTCTGGCATGCCCTGCAGGAAGAGACCGATTTCGACCCGGAAACCACAATGTTCGTGGATGACAGTCACCCGGTCCTGAAAAGCGCTGCGACGTTCGGCGTGCGTCATCCGGTGGCTATTACACATCCGGATACGTCCAGGCCGCCCAATGAGCATCCTGAATTCGTCTCAATTAAAGGCGTTATAGACCTGCTGTAGGAGGGCCTTTAGGCTCCCACACTTATCTTCTTGGGCGACGTCCGCCACTGCTGTTGCCGCCCCGTCCGCCGCTGTGTTTGCGCGGTTTGAACTTCGGTTTGATCAGCTTCGGCAAAT
>CAYWYT010000275.1:0-3787 GCA_964462665.1 uncultured Woeseiaceae bacterium
TCATCAATTTGGTAAGGCTGGCGGGCGGGACCGCGTTGTCGGGGTCCAGAGATGCGAGCTCATGTCCCGTCCTGCTATCGATAACGAGATAGCTGGTCGCGCCGATAATCGGCGGTGCTGGAACCGGTCGCGGCTGTTGGGCGTTGCTGAGAGTGGTAACCAGGAGCAGGAATACTGCAAGTAAGCGAACTTTCATGAATTCTCTGGGGGTGCGGATCAGGGCGCGTATTCTACCCGGATTCTGCCAAGACAAAAATTAGTCTGTGACGATAATTGGATCGACGATACCAAGCTTGGCGAGTTCTTCGACCAGCAGGTCATACTGATCGACGCCCTGAATCGGACCCATACGCACACGGTACAGGGCCGGACTGACAGAGGTGTCCTCATGCACTGCGGCGGCGCCAATACCGCCGCTTCTGAGCAAAGACAGGCGTCGATCGGCATTGGCACGGCTGCCGAATGCGCCAATCTGTACGTAAATGTGGTTCGGATTAGCGGGCACGTTAGCCGCAGCTTGTGGCTGCGCCACAGCCTGCTGTGGCGCGGGCGCAGTGACTTGGCGTGTCGGTTGGTCGCCGCCAGGTGCTTCGAAAGTGATGGATTCAACCTCAACCAGGCTGGTCCCGGTCTTGATCATGTCGAGTTTCTGCGCCGCCGAGTAGGACAAGTCGATGATGCGATTGTCGACGAAAGGACCGCGATCATTGACGCGCACAACAATGCTTCTGTTGTTGCTCAGATTGCGAACACGCACGTAGGTCGGTAAGGGCAGCGTTTTATGCGCGGCCGTCATGCCGTACATATCGTAAGGCTCTCGATTCGAAGTCAGGTTGCCGTGAAATTTTTTGCCGTACCAGGACGCGACACCGCGTTCCTTATAGCCAACTGCGCTGGGCATAACCGTGTACGGCTTGCCAAAAACCTCGTAATCAGGCCCGTTGCCGTAGCGGCTTCTTGCCTCCGGGCGCGGCACCGCGTCGCCCGGCAGACCCTTTATGTCGCCGCTGCCGGACTTGGGTGGCCCATCCTGTGCCTTATGCGAGCCGCAGCCCACAACAACGGCGAGAAGGGCGAACGCAACCAGCAAGCGCAGCGGCTTAGGTATCGTCACGTGCCACTTCTATCGCGATTTCCTGACCGAGCTGATGCACGGCTAATGCATACATGACACTGCGGTTGTAGCGGGTGATTACGAAGAAATTGTGAAACCCGACCCAATACTCGGTGCCGGCATCGCCTTCATACGTGATCAACTGCGCAGCACTGTCTTTTTCCTGCGACGTGGAAAACATGACACCCGATTCACTCAGAGAGTCTACGGTTTCATCTGCAGACAATTGATTGGCAGGAGGCGGACCTTGAAAGTGGTCGCTCAATGTCGCCTGCGTCGTAACTTCTTCGCCTGTTCTCCATTTATGCTCGACGAAGTAGTTGGCGATACTGCCGGCAACATCGGTCCAGTTATTCCAGATATCTCGCTTGTCGTCGCCGGTCGAGTCAACCGCGTAGGCACGGTAACTTGATGGCATGAACTGCGGCCTGCCCATAGCGCCAGCATAAGAGCCGAATGCGTCTGTCGCCTGCATGTCCTCTTCGCGAACCAGCAGCAGGAATTCTTGCAGTTCACGACGAAAGAACTTTTGTCGCGGCGGATAATAGAACGCCAGCGTGGTCAGGGCGTCGAGTACGCGATGGCCGCCGGTAATTCGACCATAGTAGGTCTCAACACCAATGATGCCGACCATGATTTCGACCGGGACACCGGTCTCATTGCTGACGCGTTCCAATGCTGCACGGTTCTCGCGCCAAAACTTGGCGCCCGCTGCGACACGTTCTTTGGTCATGAAAATCGGCCGGTAGTCGGCCCAGGTCAGAGTTCTCTCAGCTGGCTTGGAGATCTGCTCGATAATCGATTCTTTAAATTCAGCCTGCCCGAGAATTTCCTCAAGTGTGGCGCGATCGTAGTCGTGTTCGCTCACCATGCTATCGATAAACGCATCGACATTGGCTTGTCCTGTATCAACAGCATAAGCGCTTGAGCTTGCTGCGAGAAAAAAAGTAATTCCGGCGAGGAGTCGAGAAGTCATTAGTGTGGGAGAAGTTTCCGGTGCGAGTGAATGGACATCAGAATACCGAAACCAGCCATCAGCGTCACCATAGATGTGCCGCCAAAACTGACCAGTGGTAAAGGAACGCCAACGACCGGCACGAGACCGGTGACCATTGCCGTGTTCACAAAAACGTAGACAAAGAAGGTCAGGCTTATCGAGCCGGCGAGTAGTCGCGAGTACGTGTCCGGTGCCTGCATCGCGATATACAAGCCGCGGCCGACGACAAACATGTAGAGAACGAGCAGGGACAGCACCCCAAGCAGGCCCATCTCCTCGCCAATGACTGCGAAAATAAAGTCTGTGTCTCTTTCCGGTAAGTACTCAAGATGGGCTTGCGAGCCGTTGGTCCAGCCTTTACCGAAGAGACCACCAGACCCAATCGCGATTTTCGACTGAATAATATTGTAGCCGGCACCCAGTGGATCGCTGGTCGGGTCGATCAGTGTCAGGACGCGTTGCTTTTGATAGTCCTCCATTAACTGCCACAGGCCAAACGCGCCGGGCACAGACAGCACCGCAAGCGTAATCATTAATCGAACAGGCAGACCCGCGAGTACGATAACGATCAGGCCGGATGCTGCAACCAGCAAAGCCGTGCCGAGATCGGGCTGCCGAGCGATCAGAATGGTTGGCACAACGATTATCACGGTTAGAAACAGCAGTTGGCCGAATCGTGGCGGGATCGGTCGATCGTGCAAATACCAGGCAGCCATCATGGGGACCGCCAGCTTCATCGCTTCGGAGGGTTGAAAGCGTATGCCGAGGTCGAGCCAGCGGCGCGCTCCCTGACCGACTTCGCCAGTGGTCAAAACCAGGACCAGTAGCACCAGACCAGCGGCAAAGCCCCATGGCGTCCAGCGGCGAAGAAAGTCCGGAGAAAATTGCGCGATGACAAGCATGCCGACAATGGCAACGCCGAGCCGCACCGTTTGGTTAAACAAAAGGCGCATGTTTTCGCCAACTGCACTGTACAAAACAAACAGTCCCAGCCCGCAGATCAGCAGCAAGCCGCCGAGCAATGGCCCGTCAATGTTAAGTCGTCGCAAGATACGTCCGAACTCGCCGAGCGGCGCAGCCCGATCGTTGTCTAACAACAGTGATTCATTCTCCCGCATTGCTGCCGTATCCGAGGTATTCGTCCATGATCTGCCGCGCGATCGGAGCAGCAACGCGGCTGCCGCTCGAACCATTCTCGACGATCACAGCAACTGCGATTTGCGGATCGTCAACGGGTGCAAAAGATACAAATAGTGCGTGATCGCGCAGACGCATTTCAATTTCGTCTTCGTCGTACTCTTCTTCCTGTGCGATAGTAAACACCTGCGCTGTGCCACTCTTGCCGGCCATTTCATATTCCGAGTTCGCCGCGGCCGCGCGCGCCGTGCCGCGTGCGCCGTGCATCACTTCACGCATAGCGAGAATGACAGCGTCCCAATGGGTTTCATCCCCCAGGCGAATGTCGTCCAGTCTCACTGCGGGATACATCGTGCGTTCGCCAGTGATCGTGTTCTGAGTCGCTGCGACGAGCCGCGGTTGGTAGCGCGTACCTCGAGTCGCCATTGCGGCAATTGCGTTTGCCAATTGCAGAGGCGTCGCCAGCATGTATCCCTGGCCGATTGATGCAATTACCGTTTCGCCGTTGTACCAGCGTCTGTCCGTGTCGGTAAATGAAT
>CAYWYT010000276.1:0-3778 GCA_964462665.1 uncultured Woeseiaceae bacterium
ATTTCTTGTTCTTTTTTCATATTCCCTATAACGCCAAAGGAAACGAGTTCAGCACTCAGCCCTGCTTCAGACGCTGCCGAATACGCTCTCTGGCGTCGTCCGGTAACTGAGGACACGCCTGCGACCCGACCTCATCGATGCGCTCGCACGCGCCTCTGAGGATACGAAGTTGCTTCGCGTACTGAGTACACAGCTTGCAGTGCAAGGTATGCAACCGTAACGCGAACCGCTTCGTTAGACTTAGACGGCGGTCCTGAGATTGCGACGCAAGCTCCGCGGCTTCTTTACAACTGATCATGTACCTATTTCTCCTCGAACCACTGCGACTGCAGACAGCTCCGAATCCTTTGCCTGGCGCGCGAGAGCATCACCCACAGGTTATTCTTACTCGAAATATCCAGCGTCCTGATCACGGCATCGGTGTCCAGGCCCTCCAACTCGCGCAGAGCGAACGCCGTGCGAAGCTGCTCCGGCAAAGCATCCATACAACGATTGAACACCTTCCAGAATTCTACTTTCACTAATGACTTCTCGGGTGAGCCCCACTCGCCCAGCGCCGCCTTCCATCGCCCCTGTTCATCGAATTCCTTTGAACCGCCGTCAGGAAAATTCGCCCAGTCCTGTTCCAATGCCTGTTCTTTTGCTGTGCGACGAAAATAGTCCAACAGCTTGTGACGGAGAATCCCGATCAGCCACGTCCTCGCTGAAGATGCGCCTTGGAAGCTGTCCATCGCGGTCATCGCGCTGAGCAGTGTCTCCTGAACAAGATCTTCGGCCACCGAACTATCGCGAACCCTGATAATCGCATAGCGAAACAGCGCGTCGCCGTGCTCTTCAAGCCACGTGGTCGCGTCCAACTCGCCGACACCGCGCCGCATGCTAGTGTGGTCTTTCAATATGCCCGGCTGATAATGATCCCACCCCAGACCGGTGCTCTACCATTGAGCCCACTGATCTCCGTGGTTCTGCCGCGAAGAAAGAGGCTTGCACTGAATCCACTTTTGAATCCCCTGGTGACACCGATCCACGCCTCGGCGATGACGGACTCCAGCTGCGAGCGTTTGAACGTAACTTCGCTGTCGCGGAACTGGCCCTGCAGTATAGCGTTGTAGAAGCGGTATTTTAGGCTGGCACCCGCCCAAACATAGAACTCCCGTCGACCTCCTGATGCACCCGATGAGGCCACGGGTGCCCCCAGGTTGATGTACTCGGCCTGGTGCGGGTTGTAGCTCCACCAGGGCGTATTGATGCGCCCCCAACGCCAGGACAACCCGACGGCCGCATCTGTGCTGAAACCGATATTTGCCTCGAGGGAGGTCTTCAGTTCCGTACGCAACCCTCGGTAACCCTGGCGCAGAATATGGGTCTTCTGTCGCGACACACCGTACCTGGCCGTCGGCTCACCGCCTGCAGAAATTTGATTTGCCCACCCCTGCGGCTGGTCTGACCCGGTGAGGTCATGAATCAGTCCCTGGACATCCTCGGCGATCTCGAGCCCCAGAAGTCCGACAGTCAGCGATGACTGATAGGACACCTTCTGATCAGGCAGTATCGTCTGTTGAGTACTGGAGGCGAAGAAGAGACTCGCGTAGGGATGATCATCGGGAATCGGCTCAGGCACGGAGATGTCTGTCGGCGTAAACAGCGTAAATCCGAACTCGAAGTTGTGGCGTTGGAAACTGTCACGCTCGCCATAGATCCTCTCCAATCCGGAGAAGCCATTCAACGCCGTAAGCCAGCCATCTACTGACAGGGCATGCTCTGCCGCTCGCGCACCCGACAGGGTGACCGCGATACCGCCCGTGTAGTCCTGATCATTGTCTCCAGCAGTCAACAGATCGTTGTCGAAATAAAGGGCCCAACCGGTCCGGTCCTTCTCGCCGAGCGGATCAATGTCCGCGGCCAGGCCCGGAAAAGATATTAAGACCAAGCTGATGAGTATTCCGATTCGCCACATAAAACCAGTCTCTGATTGCTTTCCTGGTTATTAGTCGCACGGGGAGCCGAAACCTTACAGATCAATCCCCAAAAATTTGCCGGGATCAATCCGCCTTGAGTGCAGCAACATCTGCGCGTTATTCTCCACGTTGCGCACTCGAGCTGAGTTCAGCATCAATTGGATCCCGAATAGGCCCATTAAGGCCTCTAACCACGCGACCATCGGCCACAAACAAGACACAGTACCAAGGCTTACGTTGCACCAAGGGCTAGAATTGTCACTCTAATCAAAGTAGTGGCACACCTATGCACCGAGTGGTAACAATTATGCTCATACTGGCAACGCCGATGATCCCCGGCGCCGCCGATAGCAGCTATGCGTTCACAGACCTGCACAACGAGATCTCTGCAGAAGAGCCGGCGACAGCGGGGTCCATAGAGCAACTGCTGGCGCAGCATCCGGACGGCGATGTCGGCCTCGACGTCCTCGTACGTCGCTACGTCAACGACAAATCAATCGAAGAGACGGTTCGCGGAACCTTGCTCAACATGTTGTATGTTGAAGTGCGTGAGTCCGGTCAAATGGATGCGGCAACAACAGCGGCCGTCGTCGACTTCGCGCGTTCGGCTGACAGTTACTTCATTGTCTCAACCGCCAGTAAAATGCTGGAAGCGTCAGGTACAGATGTGCCCTGGTCGATGCGCATAAAACAAGCAGAGTTTCAGTGGATACTTTTGGACGTCGTGGGATTGTTGTCACTGGCCGTCGGCGCTGCAGCCGGACTCTATGTGCTGGTGTTGGTAGCATTGCCCGGGCGAAAGTCCAGGCTACGCGGTGCACAGCGCGCAACTGGCTTTGCCCTATGGCTTTTACTCAGCGCGCTTTTCATCGGCGCGATACTGCTGTCAGTGTTGCATTCGCTCGGCCACAACTCGATGCCAGCACCCGACAAAGCCCTCCCCTATTACGCAGCTACGCTGGCAATTTCCATCTCTCAGTTAATCCTTGCCATTGCGCTGAGACGAAGTTCCCATTTGATTCAACAAGCTCTCTAGCTGCCCGCTTACGACGTAAACGTATGCTGTTCGAGAAACGTTTCGGCAGCGGCAAAAATACGCGTTCGTCGCTCGCCGTCCAGCCGGTCAAGCGCCCGCGGCATTAACGCAAGTCGTGGATTGCCACTGAAAAAATCGCGGTGCTTGTCGATGAAACGCCAATAGAGGCCGTCGATAATTTCACACCATGGACCCTTTTTGTAGTCGCTCATTTTAAGCAGATAGTTCGAGCCACATATATAGGGCTTTGTCGCGAGGATGCCGCCGTCGCTGAAGAGCCCCATGCCGTAGACGTTTGGGCCCATTACCCATTCCGAAGAATCAACGAACATCTCCATAAACCAGCGATGTGCACTGGACGGTCGAATCTCACAAAGTGTCATCAGGTTGCCGAGAACCATCAGGCGCGGTATGTGATGCGTCCAGCCAAGTCGGGTTGCCGTGCCGATTGCGTCGTCAAGCGGCACAATGCCAGTCGTCGCGTCGTGCCAACTGGGTGACATTTCGCGTTCGTGTAACCAGAAATTGGTGGCCTCCTGCTGTTCGCTGTAATTGCGGTAGACGCCGCGCACAAACTCGCGCCAGCCGATTACCTGACGAACAAATCCTTCGAGGCTTTGCAGTGGCACGTCGTCGACGCGGACGAGAGCGGCATCGATAACCTCGCGTGGTGTCAGCAAACCGAGGTTGAGGCAAGGACTTAGAACGCTGTGGAAAACAGTCACGGAACGCGAGCTAATGGCATCTTCGTAAGGTCCGAAGTCATGCAATCGCTCGGTAACAA
>CAYWYT010000277.1:0-3764 GCA_964462665.1 uncultured Woeseiaceae bacterium
CATCATGTCGGCGGCTACCTGAAGATCGCACCCGAGCATACCGAAAAGGGACCGCTCGACAAGATGATGAAACCCGGCATCGGCTCCTACGACAAGTTTAAAGAAATGTTTGAGCAGTTTTCCAAGGAAGCCAATAAAGAGCAGTACCTCATCCCCTACTTCATCGCCGCCCACCCCGGCACCTCTGACGAGGATATGGTGAATCTGGCTTTGTGGTTGAAGAAGAACAACTTCCGCGCTGACCAGGTGCAGGCCTTTTATCCGTCACCCATGGCGACAGCGACCGCTATGTACCACTCGAAAAAGAACCCACTACGAAAAGTGACCTACAAGAGCGACAACGTCGAGACCGTTAAGAGTCCCGAGGCACGACGTTTGCACAAAGCCTTGCTTCGCTATCACGATCCGAGCAACTGGCAGCTCATCCGAGAAACGTTGAAAGAAATGAATCTCGGCCGACTCATCGGGTCTGGCCCGGATCAGCTTGTGCCAATAGATCAGCCCGCCGAACAAGATGTCCATGGGTCGGCACGCCGAAAGAACACCGCAAAGGCGCACGCCAAACGCATTCGCAAAGGTCGGATCTTGACGCAGCACACTGGTTTACCGCCACGCGCGAAGCGCTAGTTCAAATACTGCTTATCAAAGTCTGAGTACTGAAATGCATTTGCCGGCCGCTCTCGCAAAGGCGGCGCGCATTCGTTTTCTATGAACTCGTAGTTGGATCCGTAAAGCTTGTAACGCTTGATGGTCCATGGTTCAGTGAGAAATTTCGGATCCGTAACTGTCGTCTCGGTCATTACAGCAGAGCCGAGTTCAGGGTTGTCGATGCGCGAATATACCTCCGTGACTCGGGCATCTTCGCTAATAGGCTTGCCGCGATGCCCACTCAAGTTAGCGAGCAAGTTGACTGTTTCGATCACGAGCGTGTCACCCTCGTAACGAGCGACAGAGTCACCCAGATGGCTGCGTGCCCCGGGTTTCGGCAATTTGTCGTCAAAGAAAATGGCGCGCCGACTACCATATTCTTCATACTCGATCGTTATGTGATCCGGGTATTGCTGCAGCTTGAAGCCGTAGGGTGTATAGCCCGCCTGCCGCACGACGCCCGGCGGATCACAAAATACCTGTGGGTCATTCGCAATGTCCGACGCAGCCAATGCTGCTTCGCCTGCCTCGTTATACGGCATGGGAGGGTCGTTCCTGTCTGGCCCACCACCATCCCCAGGAACTAATTTTCCTTCTTGCATAGTGGTACCCGAAAAGTTTGGCTCGCCCGTCGGCAATGTTAGCGGCATGACGTAGGCATCCGCGGCATGGTCCACGCTTGCGACCTGCTTTGATTGTCCCTGGGAAACGGCGGGATCTTCGTCTTTGGAGAGATTCGCAATGACTGTCTTGCCAGTGGGATCCAACAAGGCGATTTCTTCGATAGACACCATCGGAGAACCATCATGGGTCGCATTGCCAGTGACGCGTAATATGTCGCCAGGTTTGAGACTGCCGTTCTTCCAGCCCGCTCGTCGCCAGCCAGTAGCCGAAGAACCCTCTGCCATCCAGTTGGTGACGGTGCCGTCGTCGTTAGTTACATCGAGATAAATGAGTACGTGTGGATTTCTGAAGCGAAAGTCCTTTACCACGCCATCTACCGTGACGGTTACATCGGAATCGAATGTCGCCTGGAACGAGTGGTGCGCGATTGCGCCGCTGGCCATTGAAAGCAGCACGACGACTGCGATAGTCTTTGAACGTGCGATTCTCATTTCTAACCCTCAAGCGTCGGTGGCGAAACCTTACCACGACACAGGAGACCGCAGTTTAATGATCATTTACGGTGTTGCCCTCTTGTCTTTCTGCATGCTGGTGGGCGTGTTTGTTGGCGACATACTGGGAAAATTAATAGGCGTGCAAGCAAACGTCGGCGGCGTCGGTATCGCGATGCTGTTGTTGATTTTTCTCTCCAGTTTGAAAAAACCAGAACTGAGCCTTGCTCCACCGTCACAGTCGGGCATCCACTTCTGGAGTGCGATGTACATCCCGATAGTGGTTGCCATGGCGGCAAAGCAAAATGTCATTGCTGCGCTATCAAGCGGCTGGATGGCGATCGTTGCGGGCGTGGCTGCAGTCGTCGCGAGCTTTGCGCTCATTCCGATCATCGCGCGCTTTCGGCCTGGCGACCAGAATGATCGTTGACACGCTGACCGCCGTACTCTCAAAAAACGCACTGATTACTGCGTTCGCATTCGTCGGTATTCTGGTTTGGTTGTCGTACCTGCTTTCCGACAAGCTGACTCACGGACACATTCACGGCTCGGCAATTGCGATCGCGCTAGGTCTGGTATTGGCTTACGTCGGTGGAAAATACACCGGCGGCAGCAAGGGCTTGGCGGATGTCGCGATGCTGTCCGGAGTTGGTGTGATGGGCGGGGCAATGTTTCGTGACTTCGCAATTGTCGCTACAGCCTTTGGCGTACATATCGACGAACTCAAGAAAGCAGGTGCAGTTGGTGCCGCTTCAATCGTCATTGGGGTCGTGTTGTCGTTCACCATAGGCGCGATTGTTGCCATCGCATTTGGCTACACGGATGCGGTTTCCATCAGCACGATTGGTGCGGGTGCGGCTACGTATATCGTCGGGCCGGTCACAGGCACGGCGTTGGGCGCAAGCTCCGAAGTAATAGCACTCAGCGTTGCGGCGGGATTGACGAAATCGGTGCTCGTCATGGTCGGCACGCCTTTGGTCGCCAAGCGTATCGGGCTTGATAACCCCTACTCCGCAATGATCTACGGTGGCCTCATGGGCACAACGAGCGGTGTCGCGGCAGGTCTTGCTGCAACTGACCCTAAGCTCGTTCCGTACGGCGCAATGACCGCGACATTCTATACAGGTGTCGGCTGCCTGCTGGCTCCATCGCTATTGTTCCTGATCGTAAGAACTGTGATTTGAAATTGACGCGGATCGATTACGGTTATTGCGTACAGACCTGCATTCTCAATCCGCCCTATTATTTGTTTTATTCAAACAATTCCCAGCGAATCAGTCGGAGTATCGAGCATGTCCATTTCTTTGCAAAAACCCCATCGAAAAGCTGCACTTATCCTGACCCTTGCGCTAGCTGCGCTCGCTACGATGCCCAACGCGATCTCGGCTGATGCGGCAACTAAAGCAACCTCCACTGATCGTGAGTTTATTGAAATGCAGACGAGTCTCAATGCAATCATGGTTGCTGTTGTCGACTGGGCCGCGCATGAAGTATGGGAGGCCGGCTACGCGGAAACCATGACGGGACGGAACTGGTTGACCGCCAAACAATACGCAACCGAATTACTCGCCGCAGGCACTCTTGTGTCACTCGGTGGCACGGGTCGTGCGGACATGGAGTGGGTTTCAGATCCTGCATGGCAAGAATGGACGGCAGAAATGATCGCCAATACAGAAGACGCTTTGCGGGCTATCGAGGCGAAGGATCAAGCCGCACTCGTCATGGCAGGAGAAGCATTGGTCGTAACTTGCGAAGGTTGCCATCAGGCATTCAAACCCGGAATTCCAACCGAAGGCATCATTCACGTTCCGCACCATGAGTATGGCGACCCACTAGCCAGAGACTAGTTACTTAGAAAAGCAACCAGTCAGGAAACCCGGAAGGCAAGACGCCGCGTAGTGATGTTGCCAGCCAGGACGGGTGAAACAGAATACTCATAACCTGACCGTAAAAGAGCACCATGATTGCCCACACGCAAGCGGCGTATGCGAAAGCAATACG
>CAYWYT010000278.1:0-3757 GCA_964462665.1 uncultured Woeseiaceae bacterium
CGACAGGTGCGCTCGATAGCAGTAAGGGCCAGGTGTTGCTGGATGGCGAACAAATCCAGTGCCGCGACCCGGACTGGGTGGCGCGTAAGGGTATCGCCCACGTACCCGAAGGCCGCGAGGTATTTCCGTTTCTGTCCGTAGCCGAAAATCTCGCTATGGGCGCTTACAATCGGAAAGACACTGAGGCGATCGAAACCGACCTGGGCATTGTCTACGACTATTTTCCGGCGCTCGCCGGCATGAAAGAAAAAATGGCCGCTTACCTGTCCGGCGGTCAACAACAGATGTTGGCTATTGGTCGCGGCTTCATGGCACGACCGCGGTTGCTCCTGCTTGACGAGCCGTCGCTCGGTCTATCTCCGGCACTTGTGCAGGAAATATTCACGATCATTACACGACTGAATCGCGAGCAGGGATTGACGATCTTGCTGGTCGAGCAAAACGCGAACGTCGCTTTGCAGGTGTCGCAGCGGGGCTACGTCATGGAAGTTGGTGGCATGGTGATGGACGGCAGCAGCGACGAGCTACTCGAGAGCGACGATATCAGGGAGTTTTACCTCGGTAAGAAAGAGGAGGGCGTCCGTGGACGGCGGCGCTGGAAGAAAAGGAAGACGTGGCGATGAGCAAGCCGCAGGTGGTTGTCGATGGCTGCGATACGTTCGCCAAACTGTTTCTCAAAAAATCAGTAGAACGCGGCGACAAAATTGCCATGCGTGAAAAAGACTTTGGCATCTGGCAGAGCTACACCTGGAATGACTACCGAGAGCGTGCGCTGGAGATTGCCTACGGTCTGCTTGCAGTCGGGATGCAACGCGGCGACGTAGTTTCTATTCAGAGCGAGGATTGCCGCGAGTGGCTTTGGAGTGACGTCGGTATTTTGCTCGCGGGCGGTGTGGTCAACGGCATTTATCCCACGTATCAGGTGCGCCAGGTCGAACATACATTGGTCGATTCGAATGCTCGCTTTTTGTTTGCCGAGGATGAAGAGCAACTCGATAAGTTTCTCGAGATTGAGAAATTGCTGCCCGCTGTGGAAAAGGTGTTCGTGTTCGACTGGCGTGGTCTGCGCGGCTTTGATCATCCAAAAGTTGCTTCGATCGAAGACTTGTACGAGTTGGGTAAGGCCTATCGCGAAAATCATGCTGGCGAAGTTGAAGCGATTGTGGAACAAGGCTGTAATGACGACCTTGCAGCTCTGGTCTACACGTCGGGTACGACCGGCATGCCAAAAGGCTCAATGCTGGCGAACCGTTACATCCTTTTTCAAACGACATTAGCGCCGGATTTCATTCGACAAACGGCTGACGATGAGATATTGACCTACTTGCCGCTGTGTCATCTTGCGGAGCGCCTGTTTTCGGCCTGGCTACCCATTGCACATGGTGCGACGATTAACTTCGCCGAGAGCCCCGAAACTGTAATGCAGAATCTGCAGGAATTGTCTCCGACGTATGTATTCGCGGTGCCACGAGTATGGGAAAAGTTCTATTCGCGTGTGATAACCGCAATGTCCGAGGCGACCTGGTTGGGTCGCAAAGCGTACGACAGCGCACTCAGAATCGGGCTGCGACGTGCCGACAAGTTGATCGCCGACAAACCCTTAACATTTGCCGACAAAATTGCGTATGCGCTTGCTGACCGCTTTGTGTTTCGCAACCTCAAGAAGTTACTGGGTATAGATCGTGCGCACTCGGCATGTTCAGGCGCCGCCCCGATCTCGCCGTCGTTGCTCAGGTGGTTCCTCGCCATAGGCTTGGCGATTGACGAGCTTTGGGGGCAAACCGAACTTGGCATCATCACGTCGACGCGCAATGGCAAGTACCGCTTTGGCACCGTTGGTCCGGCTTTTCCCGGCACCGAGGTTCGAATTGACGACAATGGTGAAATTATCGCCCGCTCGGACGGCCAGTTCGATGGTTACCTGAACCTGCCGGACAAGACAGCCGCGACTATCGTCGACGGGTGGGTGCATACCGGTGACGTCGGTAAGCTGGATGACGAGGGCAACCTGTCGATAACGGATCGTCTCAAAGACATCATCATCACCGCAGGAGGCAAGAACATAACGCCCTCGGTAATGGAGAATGAGCTCAAATTCTCGCCGTATGTCTCGGATGCAGTAATCATTGGTGACAAACGTAAGTTCCTGACTTGCCTTGTCATGCTTGATCAGGAGAATGTCGAGCACTACGCGCAAACCCATTCTGTTCCGTTTACAGACTATCGTTCGTTGTGCGCACGACCGGAAGTAGTTGCGTTGATCGACGGCGAGATAACGCGAATTAACGCGGACTTTTCGAGCGTTGAGCAGGTAAAGAAGTTTCGCTTGATCGATGTATTGCTGACGGCGGAAGACGAAGAGCTAACGCCGACGATGAAATTGAAGCGCAGTTTCGTCAGCGAAAAATACGACGACTTAATTAGCGCGATGTATTCGCGCTAAAAACAACCTTTAAGGGTATGCACATGAAGAAGCTGGTCTATTTGATGTCATTAGCTCTGGTCGCCTGCGGTGGCGGCGAGCAGGAAGCAGCAATCGATTCTCCGCGTGGCGTTACGGATGATTCGATCACTATCGGATCGCACACTGACCTGTCGGGCGGCCTCTCGATCTGGGGAGTTCCACTCACCAACGGTCAACGTATGCGCTACGCAGAGGCTAACGCCGCTGGCGGCGTTCACGGGCGACAGATTGAATTGATTGTTGAAGATACCCAATACCAGATGCCGCTTGCCATCAAGGCGACCAACAAACTCTTAAACGTCGACGACATATTCTTAATGGTCGGCAGCATGGGCACGCCGATGAATATCGCGCTAATGCCCAGGATGTTTGAAGCGAATGTGCCTAGCCTTTTTCCGTTAACAGCTGGTGTGCAAATGCACGAGCCGTTGCACCCGATGAAATTTAACTATTTCGTAAGTTATCGTGACCAGATTATCGGCGGAATGAAATACATGGTGGATAAGCATGACTTCACGAAAGTATGCGGCCAATTTGTGGCTAATGACTATGGTCATGAGAATGAGCTCGGGTTCGAAACCGGCGTCGAAGAGCTTGGTTTGGAGGTCGTCTACACGGGCAGCCACAAATCGACCGAAACGGATTTCGTCGGTACGATCACCGCTATCAAGAATTCCGGCTGTGAATTGCTGGTACTCGGACCACTGGTAAAAGACACCATTCTGCTGTATTCGACAGCTCGCGATGCGGGGTGGGACGCGCCCATCATCAGCAATATGGTGTCCTATGTTCCGGAGATCGCTTCTGCGGCGGATGGCGGTATGGACGGATTATATGCGGCGGCATCGTTTTACGTGCCCGATTTTGAAGACGAAATAGCGGCGGGTACCTGGGTCGGAGAATGGGCTCAACGCTATGCAGAGATGTTTGGAGAACTACCGGCACCGCAGTCCGTTATCGGTTACGTAATCGGCGACCTCATCGTCAATGCGATGGATGAGGCCGGGCCCGACCTCAAAGTGGAGAATGTACTTGCTGCTCTTGAAGGTGTCGAAAATTATGTAGACCGGTTCGGCGGTCCGACGCTATCTCTTAGCGCAACCAAGCATCAGGCAGGTGATTTTCTTAATATGTATCAGGTAGTCGACGGAAAATGGGCCGTTGTCGAGCGAAATCTGGCGTATTAAGCGCCTAGAAACTTCTGTCGATACTCTGCCGGCGGCATGTCGTACCAGGACTTGAACGCGGTCGTAAACGAGCTGATGTTCGAGTAGCCAAGCAACATCGCAATCT
>CAYWYT010000279.1:0-3718 GCA_964462665.1 uncultured Woeseiaceae bacterium
GCATCATCAGCGCCAGCGGCTATATGGGTGAAGGGGCTCTGTGGAAGACGCCCACTGACATGTGGATCTGGGCGTCAATTATTGGTGCGTCCTGGGCCGTAGTCGTAGCCATTAGCCCATGGCAGTCGAGCCGTTACCTGATGGCCCGCGACGAGCACGTCGTTATTCGTTCGGCCTGTATTGCGGTATGCGTGTTGTCGTTTCTCTGGAGCTTGATCTACATTTCCGGGCCCGTCATTGCAATTTTGAATCCAGACATTGATCCGTCCAACAACGCGATGATCTGGGCTGCGCTGAACACCATGCCGACATTCTTCGGTGCAATGTTGCTGGCCGGTATTGTCGCCGCCGGGCTATCGTCAGCATCGACATTCTTAACATTGGTCGGCTTTGCTATCAGCAATGACGTAATCGACGAATCCACCGCGACCGATGCGGTGCGACTCCGGGCGAGTCGCGTAACCATTTTTCTGGTCGGTATCGTTACGCTGGTTCTCGCGATGTTTGTGCCGCCGGACGTGTATTGGATTACCAATTTTGTCGGGCCGATGTTTGCGGCCGTCTGGGGCCCTGTTGCGTTTATGAGTATCTGGAGCAAACGAATTACAGAGCCCGCTGCGTTTTGGGGCATGATCGCCGGCTTCGTCGTATTTGTTGGTCCAAAGACTCTCACAACTTTGGGACTGCTGACTCTGCCGACTTACATGAATCCGCTCTTGCTAGGATTTATTGCAAGTTTTATTACGGTAGTACTCGTATCGCGACAATCTGAAGTTACGGACGAGGAAATCGCCTACCGCGACTCGTTGCATGTCGCTCCACCTGAAATGTCCGACGCAGCGGCGAATCGGCGCACGATGATGTGGCCGACCATCATGATGGTCTGGGGTGCACTCACAACCATTGCGTTAATCATCGTTTACACCCGCCCCTACCAGCTGGCAACAGGCGCCGTCACAGAAAACGGCCCGTACGTTGTATGGAATGGTGAGCTCATCGTGGCACTGATTTTTGGCGGCACATTGGTACTCGCCGGCGCGGCAGCACGCTTGATCATGACTCGCCTTGATCGTACTCCTTGATCAATTCAAGGTGCGCCAGATCCTTCGGGCGATTGGCAATTCGCTTGTACTCGACCACATACTGCAACAGGACAAAAGGAAGACCGTTTTTTTCTTCCGCTGAGTCGATCAGTTCGTCCACATCGAAGTCGCCATAGCCCCACGAGCGACCAAAGGTTATCAGTCCGTCGTCGATCGAAATGATTTCCACATCGTACTCGTCCAGATAAACCAATTCGCCAATAGATGATGCTGCAGACCAGGCGTCACCGCGGCAAAGGATGTCGATGTCGCCAACGTGATCAATAATGCCGCGAACCAGCAATGGCCCGCTGCCAAATATCGCGAAATCGCCGACAGGCAAACGCAATTGATGTACTTTATCCAGGAGCTCATGCATTGCCGAGGAACTGTACATGAATATTCGAATTACGCTGTTGATTACGTTGCTATTCGCTGGGCCGGCATTCGCCGACAGAATCGCGATTATCGGAACTGGCGACGTCGCCGCTGCACTCGGGCCAGAATTTGCAGCTCAGGGGCATACCATTGTCTATGGGTCGCGAGACCCAACGCGTGAAGAAGTACAAAGTCTGGTCGCGAATAGCGGTGACGACGCATCTGTAACGACACCGCGAGACGCAGCCGAGCATGCCGACATCGTTGTTCTCGCGGTTCCTGGAATGTTGGTCGAAGAAATTACGCTGGGGCTCGGTAATCTCGCTGGCAAGATCATTATCGATCCGACCAATCCCTTAAATCGTGGAGACGGTGGCTTTACTCATGCGGTCGACTCTTCGAACGCCGAGATTATCCAGGCGGCTGCGCCAGGTGCCCATGTAGTGAAGGCGTTCAATGCACTCAGTTGGACAACAATGATCGATCCGGATTCGGCTGGCGGACCGGTAAGCATTCCGCTCGCGGGCAACAATGTTCAGGCCAAGCAAACGGTAGCGGCACTCGTCGAAGGCATGGGCCTCGAGGCTATAGATGTGGGTCCTGTCGAGAATGCGCATTGGATCGAAGGCATGCTGATTCTCTGGATCGACAATCGCTATGGATCGGAGCGGGAGAGTTTCGACTTCCACTTGCGTAAGAACTAGAAACTAAACTGAATGCGTCTCGTGATACTGGCCCGGACTCATCGCGGTCCAGCGCTTGAACGCCCTGGAAAAATTACTCTGATCGGAAAAACCCAACATGTAGGCAATTTGCGCATGCGAATGTTTGTTTTCGGCCAGGTAATTTTCTGCCAGTCGACGTCGAGTGCCATCCAGCACATCGCGATAACTGACGCCTTCGGCCTGTAACTGACGTTGCAGCGTACTTGTGCTGCGATTCAGGCGCTTGGATACCAGATCCTGATCCGTCTTGCCTGATGGCAGCAGATCAACTAGCAGGCGCTGCACTTGTGACGCTACCTTGTTCGGATCAAGCGCCTCAATATATTGCTCGGCAATCTTGTCGGTCGCTTTCGCGACATCCGGGGCGCCCAGCGACAGTGGTTCCTGCAACAACTCCTTGGCAAAGTAAAAAACACCGACATCGGCATTGAATCGAACAGGGGCGCGAAGTGCCTGCCGGTAGGCTTCCGGATGTACCGTTTGCGGACAGGTCAACTCGACGCGCAACGGACGAATCTCCTTCCCGGCGACAATATCGCAAATCGCAAGCAAGGCCGTCATGCCACAGTCGATGCCTTCTTTGGGCGGCGAACTGGACTCATCCGGAAATACCGCGGACAGCGCGAAGCAATCGTCCATCTCAGTAATTTTGATTTCCACAGATGCCGTGGACATTAGTTTTTGGTAGCGACTAATTCGCTGCAACGCGCCAAGCAATGTAGAACTCGCAGATATCGAATACCCCAGGGCGTAAAAATGCGGCAGCTGGGCGTAAGCACCCGTCTTCAGCCCGATGGCCTCATCCCCGGATGCTTGCTTGCCGAGTTCCCAAAGTTTGCGGATCTTACTGATCGGATAGCGAAGATGTGGCGATGTTGCTGGCTGCAGTGAAATACCCGCTTGTGCATAGAGCGGCGCAGGGTCTATGCCGTACTCCTCACGCAGTGAGATAGCCAACAAACCCGTGATCGACGCTAATGTAGATGGTTCATACAACATGCTGGGTGTATTGAATCGAAATTGACGGGTTTAGACAAGAGACAAAATGTCGCCACGTCTAAAGTGCACGCATGAATAACGACACAGAAATCACTCAGAACGGCTTTGTGGTGAATCAATCCCTTGCGACAGCCGACGCAATAGCTCGCGCCGCGCACATCTGGATTCGTTCGCTGTGTCTGAACGAATTGTATGAAGACAATGAGCGCCTGGCGCTCGCGGGCGGTCTCGTTGCAGGCCTGTGTGAGCGCCTGGAGCTCGATTCGAGGGTCCAGGAACTGGTGACCTATGTCTACGCGCTGCTCGATGACGAAGGCGGCCAAGCCTTGACTGTGTCCCGCACGATGCTGAATCAGTCGGTCTCGGCCTTCGACTACTCCGCCTACGAGAAAGGTCGGTCAGAGGCGGCAGGCATCGTGGAGATGCTCGCATACCACGGTTAAACCAGAGTAATGTCTTAAGGCCTGAAAAATGCGGGGAAAATGGTGCCGGATAGGTGATTCGAACACCTGACCCCCTGCTTACGAAGCAGGT
>CAYWYT010000280.1:0-3712 GCA_964462665.1 uncultured Woeseiaceae bacterium
ATTCACGCCTGACTGAACCTGCGCTTCGACATTACGTGGATCGAGAGCGGTACCAATATCGACGGCCGCATAGACCTTCAGGATCTTAATGCCGAGCGGCGTATCGGCGACCTCGATAACTTCTGCGACTGGAACGCCAAACGACATGACAAACGCGACGCCGCGGCCAACACCGGGTGGCAATTCAGAACCCCAGTCTGACATTTGACCTACTGCCTCCAGAACTTTGCGACTCGTATCGTCGCTCATCAATGACAAACGCATCTCTAACGGATCGGTACCCGCGGCATGTGCAAGCTCATCGATAGCGGACTCGTGGAAGAAACCATTTTGCGACGCGCCAACGGAACGCCAAAATGATATGGGCAACATTTCGGGTGCGCGAAATCCCGTTACACGATAATTCGGGATCGCGTACGGCTGATCCCAGGTGGCTTGTACAATCGCAACATCCGGGCCTGCCGAAGGAATGCCCAGTCTTGCCATCGCGGAAGCCGTAACCGATGGCGACGAAATCTTCAAATCCAGCGCCGTAGCAGCGCCGTTTGCTACGGCGGCCCTGAATCTCGCGATCGCAGGTGGGCGATAGGTGTCGTGGCGCGTGTCTTCTTCGCGCGACCAGGTTGTCTTGACCGGGACACCCGGCATCGACTGTGCAACCTGCACTGCCAGCTTAATGAAATCCATCTCGGAACGACGACCGAAGCCACCGCCCATAAGTGTTGTGTGCACGTGAATGTTTTCTGCATCGATATCCGTCAACTTCGCGCTTTCCTTGACGGCCTGCGTCGGGTTTTGATTGCCCGCCCAGATATCCAGACGGTCGTCGTCTAGCAAGGCGACCGCACACAGGGGCTCCATGGTTGCGTGCGCAAGATACGGGACTCGATATTCGCCTTCGAGAATGGTCGCATCTGCGAATGCTTTGTCGACGTCGCCGTCGTCTCGAAATTGGCTGTCGTCTTTGCCCAGGAACGCGTCTTCCAGCAGGGTGAATTGCTCGGCGGACGTTGCAGGATATGGGGCGTCCCCCCAGTCAAACTCAATTGCGTCGGCCGCCTTAAATGCGAGCCAGGTATTGCTCGCAATTACAGCCACGCCGCCCGCTAGCGGCACGATTTTTTCTACACCGGGCATGCTTTCGGCACGAGACGCATCGTAAGAGCGCATTTCGCCACCGAGCTTGGGATTCATTTTTACCGTTGCGTTCAGCATGCCAGGCAGTCGCATGTCGATAGCGTACTCAGCAGTGCCCGTACATTTGGCAAGCATGTCTACGCGCGGCAGCGAATGACCCAGAATTTTCCATTCCGACTGCGGTTTGAGAGCCGGGTCCTCCGGTGGCTCTATCTCGGCTGCAAGTGCAGCAATTTCTGTATACGGCAGCTTTTTGCCATCTGCGGCAATGACATATCCGTTAGCCGTTGTCAGCGAAGCGACATCCGCATTCAGTTTCTTTGCGGCTGCTTGTAACAAGACGGTTCGTGCAGCAGCGCCGGCTTTACGCATCTTGAAGTAGGCGTCCGGCGTCGACGAAGAGCCGCCCGTTATCTGCATGCCGATGAACTTGGCTGGAATGTGCGTTGCCGCTCGAATTCGTTCGGCTGTCTTGCTGCGATCCAGTGCCGAAACCCAAATACCTTCTTCGAGTGCAACGGCATTGTAATAAGCCTTTGATGCCGGGCCGTGCTCGACTTCGACGTCGTCAAGTGTCACGTCGAGTTCTTCTGCGACCAGTGCCGCAAGAGTAGTGTGGATGCCCTGGCCCATTTCAGCGCGCGGAGCGATGATCGTAATGCCGGACTGATCGATACGGACGTACGGCGTCAACGCGACCTGGCCTTCATTCAGTTCAGAGAGAAGGGGGTTCTCATAAGGCGTCTTGTAGCGCCAATAACCGAAAACCACGCCGCCTGCGACAGCGGCAGAGCCGAGCAAAAGAGTGCGACGCGTAATTGTCTTGAGTCGACTCATTTTTTATTCAGTTTCTTTCAATTGAGATTCTTTCAATTCGCTTGCGGCGGACTTAATGGCCTGCCGAATTCGAGGATAGGCACCGCAGCGACACAGGTTTCCTGACATTGCGGTATCGATGTCAGCGTCGGACGGCTCGGGGTTGTTTGCGATCAACGCTGCAGCCGACATGATTTGGCCTGGCTGACAGTAGCCGCATTGTGCGACCTGATTATCAATCCACGCTTTCTGGATAATGTGCAGCGCATCCGGAGAACCAAGACCTTCAATCGTCGTGACTTCACCCCAAACTGCAGAGGCCGGTACGCTGCAGGAACGAACCGGCGCTCCATTGATATGGACTGTGCAGGAGCCACACATTGCGATGCCACAGCCGTATTTTGGTCCAACGATTCCGAGCTCATCGCGAAGAACCCACAACAGCGGCATGTCGTCGGGCACATCCACTGCATGTGATTTGCCATCAACCGTGAGTTCAACTGTACTCATGCGCGGCGTCGTCCAGCCACTAGTAACAAGAGCCCGGCAAGGGCCAGGAACGACAATGCGCCGCCACTACTGCCACCGCCTGATGGTCTGTTAGTGACAGTCGTGCCGCGCATTAAAGTTGTGTTGCCTGGATCGAATGCCAGCGTATTGATGTATTCAGATCCGAATGCGACTTGCTGTAAAGGATCCAGAACGATGATGTTGTCGGAATTCTGCATCATCCCGGTGCCGTCGGCGTTGAGTTCGAATAGCGTGGGATGAAAACGACCGTTGTCGACTTCCTTGCCATTGAAGGTAAATACGAGTCCGTTGCCGACCAACTCGTCAATTTGAACGCCGTCAGACAAGAGTGCACTGGCAGCAATTTCGAAACTGATGGAACTGCCCTGGGCATAGAATTCGTCACCGCTCATCGTTCGCTGCAGCGCAAACGCGGGGAAGCCGGATGGTGTTCCAGCCACCAGTACTCCGCTTACAGAGTAGGTCACGGTGGTGATGTCAGGGTTGACGAAGCTGCCGCTCGCAAGCGGAACAGCAAATCGAATATCGAAGGCGAATGTATCAACAGCGCTGAAAACGTTGGTCACGACGAAGTCGTCCTGATCCATCGTGATGAACATGTTCTGCGCATTGGCGGCAGAGTGTGTCGCGAGCGCGATAATAATTAGTGAAATTTTACGAATCATGGCTAAGTCCAGGTCCACAATGTAGACGATATTTGTACAGGAATGCCCGCGAAACAGTAAGCTTGCCGGCGTATTTTAGTAGGATTAAGTGTCATGTGGGTGAGTTTGATGCACTCAGCGCAAAAGGTTTCAGTTTTATTCGCCATTAAGTAACAATAAGCAGGAGTTGGCTGTGTCCGGATTTGACAAGGTAGTAAGCAGTTACGAGGAGGCTCTGGCCGGCCTTGAGGATAATATGACGGTCCTCGCAGGCGGTTTCGGTCTTTGCGGGATACCGGAAAATCTGATCAAGGAGATCAGGCGCAGAGGTACCAAAGGCCTGACCGTTGCTTCCAATAATGCCGGTACCGAAAGTGCAGGGCTGGGCTTACTTCTGGAAGACAAACAGATCAAGAAGATGATCGCGTCTTATGTGGGCGAAAACGCGTTGTTTGAAGCACAGATGATGAGCGGCGAGTTGGAAGTGGAGCTCACCCCACAGGGGACGCTGGCCGAGAAAATGCGTGCTGGTGGCGCAGGAATTCCGGCTTTCTATACGGCCACCGGCTACGGAACACCCGTGG
>CAYWYT010000281.1:0-3700 GCA_964462665.1 uncultured Woeseiaceae bacterium
TATGATGAAAATTATGTGTCGAGATTAACTTAAAAGGATTTGTTTTTTAACTCAGCATCTATGTAAAAGCAGCGTGTCCATTATCTTTAAAGTTCTCTAAAACAAAAAGATATGAAAACAGAACACACTGCAAGACCTAAGTTATTCATTGGCATCGATATTCACAAGCGAAGTTGGAAGATACATTGCGCAACGGATATTTCGGGAGGCAATACCTTTTCGATGTTTCCATCCCCAGAGGGCTTAAATAACTTATATTCATACAGATGCTGGTGACCGTTCCCTTAGAACGATCACATATAGGAGTAGGAGCAAGTTATGTTAAAACAAAAAGAGGTGGTTTAAGTAAAAAAGAAAATATTAATTAACTTTAGAGAACTGGACTAGGGCTTTTCATAGGAGCCGATGTTGGGCAACCGTTTTTTATCTTTCCTATTTAGGTGTATTTATTTTTTGATAAACAGATACAAACCAAAAGATTCCAAAACTGCATAGTAAGATTCCCAAACCAGCAAAAAAAATACCTATCGTAGCTAAATGTTCCATTTTGTTATTATTATTTAAATTGTTCGATATAGTTAATAATCAAAGTCAACTTATTAATTTTTGTTTTATTCTCATTTAGCAAGATTCTTAAATCAGGCGAAAGATCTCCATAGGTTGATCTCTTCCTTTTAAATATTCAGCGCCTAGTTTTTTCATTTTCAATTTGGTTTGGCCTAGGTTATCAAGTACTTCCTTTGAGATAAGTAGTTCCGAATTGTATTTCTTATTAAGTTGTTCAATACGAGAGGCCAATATCACCGTGTTACCCGTTATTGAATATTGTTTTCGTTCACTTGTTCCCACGTTTCCGGTTACAATATGTCCGGCATGCAGACCGATACCCACTTTGGTTTTGGGTATTTCTCCTGATTCGCATTTTTTGTTCAATAATTCTACAATCTCTATTGAGGCATTTACTGCATTCTGGGAATCATTTCCCGATGAAACAGGAGCTCCGAAAGTGGCCATAAAACCATCTCCCAAAAACTGGTTGATGATACCATGGTGCTTGCTGATAATGTCGATCATGAAGCCAAACACATCATTTTGATATTGTATGATTTCGAATGGCTCTTTGCTTGCTGCAAATGAAGTAAAGTTCCGGATGTCAAGAAACATGATGCAGGCAAACAATTTCTTACTGCTTGATTTAGAAGTATCGGATAGCAATTCTAACGCGACTTCCTTGGAAACTTGCTGACCAAAGAGACTAATAGCCCTATTCTTGTTTTCGATCTCCAATTTATTGCGCTCCTGTAACAACTTATTTGCTTTTTGCTTTTGTCTAAAACCGTATAAAATACCACCTGCCAACAGTAAAATCAGTAAGGATGCCACAATGAAGAACCACTTCATGTTTTCAGACTTTTTCAATTTCAGTTCCTGAATGGTTTTTTCAATCATCAACTCATTAATTTCCGCTTCTTTCTTTTCCGTTTTATATCGAATCTGCATTTCCGCCATCTGCTTGCTGGTAGTCTCGTTGAAAATGCTATCCTTTACCTCTTGGTAAAGCTTATAGTATTCAAGTGATTTTTTGTGATCCTTCATAGCCATAAAGAGGTCAGAAAAGCTCTTATACACTTCCTTTACCAGCGCTTTTGCTCCAATCTTACTGGCCAAGTCCAGGGACTGACTGAAGAACTGTTCTGCCTTCGAATAATTACTTGACTTTAAGTGAGTTGTTCCAATATAATTGAAAGTCGTAGCCATGCCCCAGTTGTCTCCAATTTTATCTGCGATATCTAAACCTTTCTGGTAATATTCCATGGCTTTGCTATAATCATTGAGATCACTGTATAGAAGCCCAATATTTATTTGCAAGGCAAAGATTAGATCATTGTTTCCATGGTCTTCCAGAAGGTTCAATGCTTCTAGAAAGTAATGCAAAGCGCTATCGGTCTTTCCAAGATCGGAATAGATATCCCCAATATTATTTAGGGATGCAGCAATATCCTCAATATCCCCAATTTCTTTTCTTATTTCCAGAGCCCTTAAGTAATAGTCAAGGGCTTCGTTTAATTTACCCAAAGACCAATAGTGTATGCCAACATTGTTCACGGCATCTGCAGTCCCTGTTTTATCTTCGTATTGTTCATAGGTTCTTAGCGAACTTAAAAATGATTCGAGGGATTTGTCATAATCACCCAGCAAGTTATAGGATATGCCCAATCCGTTAAATGACCTTGCAATACCGTTGCCGTCATTAGCTGATTGACTTATTTGCAAAGCTTTCAGGTATGCTTCTATAGCCTTCTTAAAATCTCCTAATTTTCGATAGACATTACCAGAATTAATGTAACCACCTGCCTCACCTTCTTTAAATGATATCGTGTTTGCCAGGCTAACCGCCTCTTCCGCGTACCCAAGTGCTTGTTCCGGATCAACATGCTTTAATTCTTTTGCGAGTTGGTTAAGAATGTTAACTCGACTTATTCCACTGGTCTTCTTCAGTTCTGTTTTAAGGCTGTCAGTAGTTGTTTGAGACCAGCCTATCTGACTTAAGCTCAGAATAGTGATTATAAAAATCAGGGGCAAGAAATTCAGCTTACTGCTTGCCATATATTTTCGTTTTTAACACAATTTTTAGAATGATGGAATAGTAAACTACCCATTTCCCGGGTAGTTGAACATAGAGTCATACAGCAAGTATTCTTTACCGATTGTTTCAATTGATTTTTAATTTTCATTTATCAAATTGTAGCTAACGTTTATGTATATGGAAAGTTGCGTGTTTGTGTGCGAGGATTTTCCGAAGGAAAATCAGAAGCTAGTAAACCAGCAACTAACATTGGTTAAGCTAAAAATAGCAATTTTTTATATACAATGTTACCAAACGTTTTTCCTTTTTAAATCTCTAATATTTCAGAAATCAATGTCTTATATTCTTGAATATTTCTTTCATATTTTTTCTGCACTCTAATCCATAATAAAATTCCTACTGCTAAAAATATTGTTCCAATTAAATACATGGAAGCACTACTATTTTTTCCTGAGATTACAGTAATTAGAAAACCCAAACCCACAAACATATCTGTAAATATTACTAATTTCCACAAAAAGTGTTGATTAAAAGAAATTTCTACATCGGTCTCATTTTTAGTATCTTTTTTTGATAATTTTCCATTTACAACAATGCTGTTTAGAAATGGTAAGTACCATGCATATAGAATCCGTTTACGCATTTTAAATGTTATTGAATTATTTTTATCGGGATTCATATTAAACACAAATCCGTCAACAGATCCAAGTGCGGACTCTATATTCTTACTAATCTCTTTAGGATTACTTTTTACTTTAAAACTCCATTTTTTCATAATATCGTTTTGAATGTTGCCTAACAACGGGATAGCATCATTGATGATATCCTACTTATGTGTACTAAGATAATAAATCTATGATGTCCAAAATGGACTGTTCCGCTACATGAGTATGAATTTAAATTGTCTTGGTAGAACTATGCCTTATCGATTTAATTCATAGAGTATTTTACAGCACTTCCCACAGATGTAGTTAGTGCAAAAGAGTAACAAAGAAAAATCCCTTTATGTATTTGATTGTCCTATAGAATTTTATATTGACTAAATGTGCTTTTTTTTCCCCATAAAAGGTGAATTATCGAAACTACTAAAAGAGACCTTGTTTGGGACACTCT
>CAYWYT010000282.1:0-3694 GCA_964462665.1 uncultured Woeseiaceae bacterium
GCGAACGGGTCCGTTTTCAATGGCAGCAATTTGCCGCTCGCGTCGAGGATCTCAAACTTGTAGTGGCAGCCATCGCCGATAGCGGGAACAAACATTTCCCAGATGCCATTGGCAGGGTGTAAGCGCATGCTGTGACGGCGGCCGTCCCAATCATTGAAATCGCCGACCACACTGACTCGCGATGCATTTGGTGCCCATACCGCAAAACGTACGCCGTCGATGCCCTCAACAGAGCATAAGTGTGCACCTAGCTTGCTGTAAATTTTCTGGTCCGATCCCTCGCCAAGAAGATAAAGGTCAAACTCGCCCAGCGTAGAACCAAAGCGATAGCAATCTTCGACGACGCTTGAATCTCCGCCGCGATTTGTAACCCGCAACAGATAGCGACGCTTCCTGGCCGGCATTTCCGCGATGAATAGACCGTCGCTATGCACGCATTGCATCGCTGCAAGTTCTTCACCGTCGGCATCAACCAGGGTGACTGATTTAGCCTGTGGTTGAAAAGTACGCACGACTCGGCGACCGCCGGAATTGTGCAGGCCGAGCAAAGCGAATGGATCCTTGTGCCGTCCCGCAGCAAGTGCCTGGAACTCATCGCGATTCCGGACTGCGTCGGCCTCAACGATGCTCATAAAGTTGTCCTATGTACTGTTCTGCAGAAGAGGACCATTCGAAGCGGCTGCTGCGCGCCTGCTTGCGGATCGCTTCCCATTGTAGTGGGCTCTCGGCACGCATCCGCAGTGCTTTTGCCGTGGTCGCAACGAAATTTTCGGATTTTTCCTGGCTCGTCTTACCGTCGAACACGAAACCGGTCTCACCGTCCACTACCGTATCTCGAAGTCCACCGACTGCGTGCACAACGCATGGCTGGCCATTCTTCATGGCGATCATTTGGCTTATTCCGCAAGGCTCGAAACTCGATGGCATCAGGAACAGATCGCCAGAACTGTAAAGTGCCTCGCCCAATTTTTCGGCGTAGCCCTGGAAGAAAATCAGGTTCGAATAATTTTTGGCGAGAGCAGCGAGTTGCTCTTCAAATCGGGATTCGCCGCTGCCGACTAATATCAGTACAGCATCATCGCCAAGGTTTATGAGGATCTCCTCTAATGAGGACCGACCTGACCGGGTAGGCTGAAAAAACAACGCCATTTTTTGCGCGGCAATTCGTCCGACACTTGTGACCAGGTGCAGCGGACGTTGCTGCGGTAATGCGTTCAGGCGTTGCAGCGCCAGATCATGTACATCGCTGCGGCGGGTGTGCAACCAGTCCGCTAGCGTGCTCTTGCATCGTTCCAGCAGATCCTTCCACGCCAGTGGTGCAGCGGCCGGCGCGTCGTAATCACAGCCATTGAGAATGCCGGCCAGGCGGCTTTCACTGTGCGCCTGATTCAAATCGGTCTCGAGGCCCTCGCCACCGATAAATCCGGTTGCCGCATTGCTGGGCAACAAAATTTCTTCCACGTAGCTAGGCGACACGGTGTTTACTGCGTCGGCGAGCCGAATGCAGGCGGCCATCGGGTTAAAGCAATCATCCTCAGCTGGGTCCGCGATCGTTTGCCGGTTGTACGAGAGCCGCGGAAACCAGCTTTCGAAACTCGATTCGTCCCCTGCAAACGGCCTTTGTCCCTGATAGGACAAATTATGAATCGTAAAAATTGTTCTCGCGTTGCGAAGCGACACTAATGTTGGATCAAATTTGCGCAGCGTGGCGAGCACGCCGGTGTGCCAGTCGTGCAAATGCAAAGCAGCCGGCGTTTGCCGCAGCGCGTCGATCCACGCGGCAGCAGCGGCACCAAAAAATGCGAACTTTTCAGCATCGGTCGCGTATGGAGCGCCATTGGGGTCCTCATGGTAAATAATACCGGGCTCGGTTGGAGCAAAGCGCTCGTGGTCAAGGACGATGTTCTGCACATTTTCCTGATCGCCCGGTACACGCCACACGCTGACATCATGACGAGTGCCGCGAAAATCAGCGCTGAGAGCACCCAGGTTTTCGGCGCCACTCAGGCGGTGCAAGGTTCCGTACGACGGCATAAGCACTGTGGATCGCCATCCCAGCTTCGCAACAGCAGCAGGCAGGTCGCGGATGACGTCCCCGACACCACCGACTTTGCCGCCTGGCAACGCGCCGTTCTCCGCGGCGACGAAAATGACGTCCTTATTTGCGATGATGCTTACCCATTGCCCTAGCGGGTGATATGCAGTTTTTGACCGAGCATGTCGGGTGTGACCAGCGTTCTGCCTGCTTCAGTGATGCGAAAGCCGCGTTCCTTGTCGGCAGCGACATCCACGCCGATTTCGGTGCCCGCCGGAATCCGTGTGCCACGATCGATGATAGCGTTGCGGATCGTGCAGCGTTCCCCGATATCGACATCGGGAAGAACGACACTGCTCTTGACCGTACCGTACGAGTGTATGCGTGTACGCGAAAAAATTAGCGAGTCCTGCACGCTCGAACCAGAAATAACGCAGTCGCCGGACACCATGGATTGAATGGCCTCACCACGTCGCCCGGGTTTGTCGAAAACAAATTTGGCCGGTGCCGACTGCCATTGATGCGTAAAAATAGGCCACTGTCGATCGTAGAGATTGAGTTGTGGTGTAACGGAAACCAGCTCCATATTGGCTTCCCAATAGGCGTCGAGTGTTCCGACATCTCGCCAGTACGCCTGCTCGTTGGTTTTGCTGTCACGAAACGGATAGGCATAAACCTGATAGTTATCAATAACGGAAGGAATAATGTTCTTGCCGAAATCGTGTTGTGTATCGGGCGTATCAGCATCCTTAATCACTTGTTCATACAAGAACTGAGTATTGAAAACGTAGTTGCCCATCGAAGCGAGACAAAACCCCGGTCTGCCTGGTATCGCATTCGGCTTTTCAGGTTTCTCGTCGAATGCGATGACCCGACCACTCTCGTCAACCGTCATTACGCCAAGTTGGCCGGCTGCCTCAGCGATTGGCACCTCCAAACACGAGATCGTCATGTCAGCTTCTTCTTTTGCGTGGGCAGCGAGCAAGGGACCATAGTCCATTTTGTAAATGTGATCGCCAGCGAGGACCAAAACGTAGCTTGGGGAATGCGTGCGAATGATGTCCAGGTTTTGGTAAACCGCATCGGCAGTGCCGCGATACCATTCGCCGCCGACACGCTGTGATGCAGGCAAGATTTCCACGAACTCACGCTGCGCTGCCTAAACCAGGACCAGCCATGCACCAGATGTCGAATCAGCGAATGCGCTTTGTACTGCGTCAATACGCCAATGCGACGTACACCGGAGTTAATGCAGTTCGATAACGGGAAGTCGATGATCCGAAATTTGCCGCCAAAGTACAAAGAAGGTTTTGCTCTCCACGCGGTTAATTCGTGGAGACGTGAGCCGCGCCCGCCGGCAAGTATGAGGGCAACTGTATCGCGTGTTAATCGACTAACAAAGCGGCCGTCGTCGGCATTCTCACTATTTATCATATTGTTTTCTCACCCACGTCCTGAGTCGCGCACCAAGGATGCAATATTGTCGCAGAGTTCGGGTGACAGGTGTTCAGATTGCATGCGCCAGCGCCAATTATTTTCGGTCGTACCGGGCGTATTCATGCGCGCATTGGAACCCAGGCTCAAGATGTCCTGCATGGGAGCGATAGCAACGTAAGCGGGCGTCGAAAACGCCAGTTTTATTATGTCAACTGAAACTGT
>CAYWYT010000283.1:0-3688 GCA_964462665.1 uncultured Woeseiaceae bacterium
TGCTGTTGCCAAAATCTTCAATTTGGATGAGAACGCCTGGGAACACTTCCTTCGCAGCCGCAACGAATTCGGCAAATAACTCGTCGTATTCTTCACCCCGTACACGGCGTCGCTCGATGCCGTTGTACAGCGGATCGTTGAGCAACTTCTCGTTGTTAGTTCCAACGTCCAGCATAACTGGCAGGCAATGGGTGGGGTGAATTCCTGCGCATGCGGTGTAAAGGGATAGCTTGCCGATCGGGATCCCCATGCCATCAGCACCCAGGTCGCCCAATCCCAGTATGCGTTCACCGTCGGTTACGACAATGATCCGGGCATCTTTGTGCGGCCAGTTTTGAAGCAGTTCCTTAATGTGCCCTTTGTCCTGCAGTGATACATAGAAGCCACGTGGCTTCCTGTAAATGTGCTGAAACTCCTGGCAGGCCTTGCCCACTGTTGGCGTATAGATGATCGGCATCATCTCGTCGATGTGGTTCATGATCACGCGGTAGAAGAGATTCTCATTGCGATCCTGTAACGCGATCAGGTAGAGATATCGCTCCAGATCGGTTGGCTTCGCCCGAATATTGCCGAGGACCCTTAGTTCCTGCTCGGCCATAGTGTGCACGCGTGGCGGCAGCAAGCCGCGAAGTTTCAGAGCGTCGCGCTCCGCTTCGGTAAAAGCTGTACCTTTGTTTCGAACAGGGTCGTGAAGGATCTTGACGCCCAAGTTGAGATCAGGCGGGGTTTGTTTGGTCACGGTTTTTCCTAAGCAGCTGATGCTCGCAAGCGCGCCTGCGCTGGCTGTCTTCAAAGCAAAAACTACTCGCTCTTGCAGCTTTTTCCATACCGGAATTCACCTAGAAAATCGCACGACGCCAGACCGGTGATTTAAAGCTGCACTCTGACAGTTTGCAGGGAGTTCGCAGAGACGACAATTCTCGCGTGCTGTGCACCGATCTGCAGACCGTAATCGATCGGTGCCTTGGTTGTATTCAACAATTGGACACTCAACAGCTTTTCGCCGTTTATCGTTGCACTGGCGTGTAGCGCGTCATCATCGAGGTCTTCGAGATGCTTGTCGGCTTGTACAGCTTTATCCCCCGGCCGAATCGTGCGACTGAACTGTGCCAGGACATGATAGATCGGCGTGTAGTAAACCTGACCGGACTCCACATCGATCATGATCGGTGCACCGCAAAAATTGCCGGCATGGTTGGGGCCGCCGTTTCGATCCAAAACAATATTCCAGTCGATCCAGCCTTCCACCCAGTGATTGAGGCTGACAATAATATTTCTGGCATAGCGATGGACCGGCGTATAGACCGGGTGATCCACATTGTTTGGTGCCCAGATGGCCGCATACGCCCAGTCGGTCGCGTTGCCGTTCCACCAGAACTCATCGTTGTCGAACCAGCCTGATTCCTCGAATCCGGCCGGATCCAATATTCCTTCGGGCGCAGGCTTGCCCAGATCGTCGATCGTGCCCTCAGTGTGAATGATTGCAAACGATGGAAACTTGTCGTGAACCCTGTCGAAAACGTCCTCATGAACTTTGTAGGTGCTCGAATACCAGTGCACCGCGGCGCCATAAACAAACGGCGCTGTTTCCGGATCGCCGAAGATCGTGTCTGTCCAATGTTCCATGCCGTCGCGATTCTGATCGTATATCAATACTTTGATTTCGCCGTTGCCAGTCGCTTGCAGTGTTGGTCCAAGATGGCTTTTGATAAATGCGTTCTGGGTTTCCGGCGTGAAGTGCATGCTCTCCCAGTTGCCGCTGTTGCCATGCGGCTCGTTAACCGGTGTTAGCCCCCAGATATCGACACCTTCCGCGCGATACGCCTGCAGGTACTTCGCGATGTAATCGGCATAGGTCTGAATATATTGCGTTTTCAATGCCCCACCGGTGCCTTGATGATTGCTCTCTGGCGATGCCGGAATATACCAAGCCTCGATATCCTTCATCCACGGTGGCGCAGTCCAGGCTGACGCAATAATTTTCAGCTCGTTGTCGGCCTGGGCACTTTTTATGGCAAGGGCTTCCTTGATCATGGGCAGAAGATCAAATCGCTCATCCTTGATACCGGGGTAGTCGGTCGCACTGAAACCGTCATGATCCGGCTCGATACTAAAGTGCTGCAGCGTATCGTCGCCGTCAATTTCGGCGTACGAATACTTGCCTTCCACAGAAAAATCGGTCGAACCGATAGGCGTTCGGGCCAGCGAAAAATTAGCCCCGTTCTCACCGTAAATCTTATCCATCACCTGCAACCGCTTCTCCGCGTCGAGATGCGCCAGAACGTATGCTGAGGACTCGGTAAAAGATGACCCGATTCCGGTAATAGTCTGCTTGACCACATCCGGTCTGATGACAACCTGCGTCCCGCCACGGGCGCCCTCGCGAAACGACACATTGTCTTGCGTCGCGATCTTGTCCCCTGCTTCGCTCGTCAGCAGTATTTCAGTGGTCGCCGATAAGCCGTAATGGATGTCGCTGGTTTGCGAAAGCGAGTGAACGCCTTGAGGCTGTGAAACACACGCGGCCAGGCAAGCCGAAGCCAGGGCGGCAATAAGAGAGGATTTCGATTTTCTTGTCATTTGAGAAACTCGGTATTGGCTGATCTAATAAGACCCTATCAAAAAAAACATAGATTTATAATTCGAGGCATTCAACCCAGTGGCAAAAATTGTGTTCATTTACTCCACCACAGACGGACACACGCTAGAGATTTGTGAGCGGCTATTGCAAATCGTTACACGGCAAGGTCATGAGAGTTCACTGCAGGAACTGACTGCGAATTCCGAAATCGAACTTGCCCCGTTCGATCGTATTGTTATCGGCGCGAGCATACGCTATGGCAATCACCGTCCCGAAGTTGCAAGTTTTATCGAGAAAAATATTGCAACGCTGGAGTCCAGGCCAAGTGCGTTTTTTTCCGTTAATGCCGTTGCTCGTAAACCGGAGAAACGGCAACCGAACACCAATCCCTATGTGAAAGCTTTTCTAACGAAGATCACGTGGAAGCCACTGTTAATCGCCATATTCGGCGGCAAGATCGATTATCCACGCTACCGTTTCTGGGACAAGACGATGATCCGCCTGATCATGTGGATGACAAAGGGCCCGACCGATCCTTATTCTACGGTCGACTTCACAGATTGGACTGAGGTTGAAGCGTTCGGACATGCGATCAGCGCGATGGGTCAGAATGGGGCCTGACGACGTAGTTATTTACACTGATCGCGTTTCCGGAAGCAATGGTCACGTTGAGACGTGAGTGTTGTATGCGTTGTCAAAGACAATGCAAGCGAATGCAGACATCAAAGTTTTGTATACGGTAACCCGATTGATACCAGCTTTTCGGGCAACGGCTGCAACACTCTATTGAACGTAATGCGAGCTAGATTCACAGACGCATCGAAGACTACGGGGTCAGGCCAGTCCTAACGAAAATGCTCGTCCACGTAGGCCAGCACTTCGCTGGGCTTCAGTGCTTGCGTCGTATTGGACATCCGCACAAAAAATGATTCTTCGTTGTCGCGGTTGACGAACACCGGTGAGGTTGCCGGCAGGCACTCCACGGCCAGAACACGCTGCCCGCCCAATTCGAGGACCATTGAACGGATGCACCGCAGATACTCCGCGCCCAAGTAGGCCTTGATGAGGTTCACCCAGTGGAGCAGCATCTTGTCCTCGGTCTGGAAG
>CAYWYT010000284.1:0-3669 GCA_964462665.1 uncultured Woeseiaceae bacterium
AATACGCTCTACCAGGGTGCGGCGAAAGCGCGCGGTGGTGTGGTTGGTATGCCGAGTATTTTCGAAGCCGGTTTTCGCGAGTTCAATCGCGCTATGCAGCAAGATGGAATCAACGCGGATAAAGTTGTCGAAGAATGTCGACGCGCTATGCGGGTCGCCCAAATGCGCGAAGTTGATCGGCTGGAACAAGGGCTGGCGACTCTGGCAACGATTGGTTCGACCAGTCCCTACGTAGGCCTGTTCGGTACGGTATGGGGCATCATGAACGCGTTCATTGGTCTTGCAGGCATGCAAACGGCGACCTTGGCCGTTGTCGCTCCACCAATTGCGGAAGCCCTGATCGCGACAGCGATGGGATTGTTTGCCGCGATCCCGGCTGTTATTGCTTACAACCGCTACGCCGATAAGGTTGTTCGTCTGGAATATCGCTACGACGGCTTTACGGAAGAGTTCTCCAGCATTCTGCAACGACACGCGCGTAACAAGCAGGGGGCGTAGCATGGCAACGCCGCTGCAAAAACGAAAACTGATGGCTGAGATCAACGTCGTTCCGTATATCGACGTCATGCTCGTATTGCTGGTAATTTTCATGGTGACGGCACCGTTGCTGACACAAGGCATCAAAGTCGAACTTCCGCAGGCAGGTGCAGAGCCAATAGCAGAGGTGCCCGACCATCCGCCGCTGATCATCAGTGTGGACGCAGAAGGTAATTTGTACATCAATACCGGCGACGACGAAGACCAGCCGAAATCTGGCAAAGTCATTGCAGCTCATGTCGGCGCAGTATTGCGCAACAGACCTGAAACGCCCGTGCTGGTCAAAGCAGATCGTTCGGTCCCATATGGCAACGTTGTTGGCGCGATGGTTGTCTTGCAACAAGGTGGCGCTGAGTCGATCGGATTCGTGACCGACCCGTTGGATACCTACCCCGTACCCGAGTAAGCCTGAGTATCGTGAAGCAAAGAGAATACAATCCTGTACCAGTAATCTTCGCGGTACTTTTGCACGTCGGGCTTTTTAGTTCGATGTTCGTTGTTCTTGATCTGGGCTCGACGCCGGATATTGCGATGCCTCTCGCCATCAACGCTACTTTGGTGACGGAAAATGCGGTGATCACTCCTCCTAGAGTCGAGGAGCCGAAGGTGCAAGAACCACTCAAAGTCGAAGAGCCGCCGCCGGATACGCGCGAGCAGGAACGTATTGCGGCGGAACAGGAGAAGCGTGAGCAGGATGCCAGGGATGAATCCGCACGCCTGCAGAAAATAGAAGATGACAAGGTGGAAGCGGATAAACTGAAAGCCGCAGAGGTAGAAAAGCAGCGCAAGGAAACCGAAGCCGAAGAAGAGCGCCAGCGCGTAAAAGCCGAGGAAGAAAGGCTGGCCGATATTGAGCGTCAACGCGTTGAAAACGAACGCGTCCGTAAGGAAACAGAAGAAGCTGCGCGTCAGAAAGAGCTCAATGAAGAATCGCAGCGTATGCAGGCGATGGCGGCTAGCGCCAAGTCGGCTTACATTTTTGCTATCCAGCAGAAAATAACCCGCAACTGGGTCCAACCGCCGACTGCGGAGCAGGGTCTGCAATGTGTGGTCAAGGTTCAGCAGCTGCCGGGCGGGGAGGTGATCAATGTGGATTTTGGCACTTGCAATGGCGATGCGACTATCCGCCGCTCCATAGAGGCAGCAGTATTCAAGGCGTCGCCGCTACCAGCTCCGCGGGACCCCAGCGTTTTTGATCGAAATTTGGAGCTAAACTTCAACACCTGAGAGTAAACTCTCGGTAACCAGGATATAGAGACCATCGTGCTAAGAAATTTATTAAAACTGACCATTCTTACTGTTTTACTCAGCAGTGCAGCGTATGCGGACCTCGTGATAGAAATTACTGAAGGTATCAAGCGACGCCCGATTGCCATCGTGCCATTTGGATGGGAAAGCCAAAGTCCGGATGTTCCGCTCGATGTTGCGAAGGTCATCAGTGATGACCTCACACGCAGCGGCCGCTTTGCGCCGATTCCCATAGAAGACATGCTGCAAAAGCCCACTGACGGTGCAGCCGTGGATTTCGACGATTGGGCCATCCTCGGTGTTGAAGCTGTGGTGGTTGGTAGTATCGAGCAGACCGGTGAAAACGCCTACAACGTTCAGTTCCAGCTATTTGACGTTTTCGGTCGTGATCAGTTGGTGGGATATCGCATGCCAGCAAGTCGCGGCACCATGCGCCGTGTGGCACATCGCGCAGCCGACATGATTTATGAGGAATTGACTGGCATCAAGGGTGTATTCGACACCAAGGTGGCCTACGTCACGGCGCAGAAGCAAGGTGATGGCAGGCTGTTCTCGCTACTAGTGGCTGATCAGGACGGCGAGAACGAGAACGTCATCATGGAGAGCAATAATCCGATCATGTCGCCGGCGTGGTCTCCCGATAGTCGGCGGCTTGCGTATGTGTCGTTTGAGAACAATCGATCATCGATATTTGTGCAAACCTTGCGGACTGGGAGCCGTATTCAGGTTTCCAACAAGGCAGGCATTAATGGGGCGCCGGCATTTTCACCTGATGGTCGTCAGTTGGTGCTGACTCTGGGGGGCGTTGACGGCAATCCGGATATCCACGTGATGGATATCAATACGAAACAAACGCGCCGCCTGACCACTCATCGCGCAATTGATACAGAGGGCAGTTGGTCACCCGACGGTCGATTTATCTACTTCACCTCTGATCGTAGCGGCGGTCCCCAAATCTATCGCGTCGCAGCTACGGGCGGCACACCCGAGCGCATTACCTTCGAGGGGAGTTATAATGCGCGACCTAGAATGTCCGCAGACGGCACGCGACTGGCCATGGTGCATTTGACCCAGGGCAACTATCGAATTGCCGTGATGGACATGGTGGATGAGAAACGGCGGGACTTGCTGGTGCTTTCAGCGGGTCAGCAAGATGAATCGCCGAGCTTTGCGCCGAATAGCGACACATTGATTTATGCCACCAGAGCAACAGGAAATGGTGTGCTCGAAACGGTGACAGCTGATGGCCTTATTCGCCAGCGGCTGGCGCCGGGAAAGGGTGATATTCGCGAGCCAGTTTGGTCACCGTTTCAACGATTTTAGCTAATATATTAAATTAAGTATTATATATAACATATTGTTTTAACTGATATTATGCGAAAGCGATTAATAAGGAATTTTGAAATGCCTCAGCACAAACTAGTAATCCTTGGCCTTGCGGCCTTCTTCCTGGCAGGTTGCGGATCCAAGGACACGGTTCCGGACCCGGAACCGACTGACACCGTTCCTGGCGACACCACCGATTCAGGCGATTACGACGACGGCCTTATGGGCGGTGAGGATGTCATTTACGATCCGGCGGCCGATGATGAAGTAGGTAGCGTCGTCTACTTTGGCTATGACTCATCTGAGTTGCGGTCAGAAGACACAGATATCGTGGCCAGTCATGCGCGTCAGTTGAGTATGGACTCAAGCCTGAGTGTGCGGCTCGAAGGTCATGGCGATGAGCGCGGATCTCGCGAGTACAACATCGGTCTCGGCGAGCGTCGTGCGCAAACTATTCGTCGACTCTTGTTGATTCAGGGTGCCAGCGCATCGCAGGTATCAACAGTTAGTTTTGGTGAAGAACGACCGGCTGTAGAAGGTAGCAATGAAGCTGCTTAT
>CAYWYT010000285.1:0-3642 GCA_964462665.1 uncultured Woeseiaceae bacterium
TGCAGGCGCCTGTAACCAGGCCAACATAGCCGGATCCGAAGATGGTGAGTTTCATAATTTAGAGGCTCGCTGAGACGATGAAAGTCAGGGATTATACTGTCGAATCCGCTCACTATTAGGTGCCAGTATTCTATACGAGAATCGCATCGATTCGAGCTACCCGATCACAACTATAGGAGTGATCTAGCTCTCGCTGTGCGGTACGAACCCAATTTCCCGGCACGGAGCAGGCGAAACAGATACAGGCGGTGTCGTTTTGCGATCGACCGAATGACCTGTCGCTGTGTAAGACCCAAAACGCTCCAGGCAGCAAACATGACGAAATCGGGAACACCAGCAAAATGCGCGCCGATTGCCAACAGTGCGTAAATGCCCTGCAGACCTCCAAGTACCGCCAGGATCTGGCGAACCCCAAGTCCGCCGCGCTCCAAGCTGTGATGAAAATGGTCGCGGCCGGGTAAAAAAGGCGACTTACCGGCCTTAACGCGCCTCACAAAGCAGGTCAGACTGTCATAAACCGGTACCGACGCGAACCAAAGGCCGAGCACCGGCGATATGATGGCTTCGCTACCCTGGCTGACGCCGAGCGTCACCCAGAAGACCGTAAAACCGAGCAACGTGCTACCGGCATCACCCATAAAAGACCGAATGGGTCGATTGGCGATCACCGGAAAATTGAATATCAGGAAACCCAGTATTGATGCGGCGACGATCAGAGCAATAAGCGTCGATGTCGCTCCCGCGCCGCCAACAATGGCGACCGCAATGAGTGCAACCAAAGTCAGAATTCCCGAAAGGCCATCCACTCCGTCGACGAGGTTGTAGGCATTAACAACCGTAATCGCCACAATCAAAGTTCCCGCCAGCGCAAAAGGTCCGAGGAGTATTTCGCCGAACCCAAACGGGTCGCCCAGACTCGCTAGCGCGAGACTGGATCCGTACGACATGATGAAGACCGACACAATCTGGACAAGCACTCTGGCCATGGCAGGAACGCCATACATGTCGTCTATCGCGCCAATCATGACCAGCAATAAGAACGAGAACACCAAACTCAAAGAGACGCCGGTGACAATGCCGACCATGACGAAACCCGACAAGATGCCGATGAACATCGCCAGCCCGCCAATAATCGGCACCTCACCAGTATGACGTTTTCGGCTACTGGGAAGGTCCACCAGACCGATGCCAGCCGCCAAGGGTCTCAAGGCGACCATAAAAGCTACGGTCATCACGAAAGTGATTACCAAGGGTAGAAACAGGGGTTCAACGACCATTTTTTCTATATCTCGTTCGTTTTTTGGGATTGTCGACGTAATTAACGCGCAAGTATGCACGGCGTTGACCAATAAACGGCGATTCTAGGCGCATTTTTCCGCAAATGGTAGATTTTCCCCACTGGTCAGTTTCACTCGCTGAATCGTGACGAGAAACCCCAGTGTTTATTCTGTCATTTCTTTTAGCATTTGATGGAGATTGCTACGCCAAACAGCCGGCTGAATCTCGAGTGCCGTTTGCGTTGATGAGCAGTCAAGCACGCTGTACGGCGGGCGTATCGCAGCCGCTGGATAGTCCGTCGTTTTGATTGCGTGAATCGGGATCGCATTCGCGAGCAGACCCAGCGACAACGCTTCCTCCTGAATGGCGACTGCGAACTCGTACCAGCTTATTGCGCCGCCGTCCGACCAATGAAAAATTCCGCTGTGCTGTGGAGCCTTCGCGAAACCCCAGACGACTCTGGCTAACGAGTCCGCCCAGGTCGGACTTCCGATTTGATCCGCAACAATGCCGAGTTCGTCTCGTTCGGCCATTAATCGCAACATCGTTTTTACAAAGTTACTGCCAGTCTGACTATAGAGCCATGAGGTCCGGACAACGACGGCCATGCCCGATGTCTCCTCCAGTACCGCCAACTCGCCGTCTCGTTTTGTTTGCCCGTAGACATTGAGGGGGTTCGTCGCCGCATCAGCCTGGTAGGGAACCGACGATTTACCATCAAATACGAAATCGGTAGAGATATGAATCAGTCTCGCGCCGACTTCGCGCGAAGCCACCGCGATGTTTCGCGGCCCTTCAACATTCACAGCCTGGGCAAGCTCGGGCTCGTCCTCAGCTTTGTCGACGGCCGTGTAGGCAGCCGCAATGATTACAACATTGGGACTAATTTCTTGAATACTGTCTCGGACGCTGCTTGCGTCAGTGATATCCGCATCTGACGAGCTTAGTCCGAAAAGTTCGGTCCTTTCGGGCACCGAGTCCGACAACGATTGTCCAAGTTGTCCGTTGCAACCGAAAACCAGAACTTTCATGCGTAGGTTTCAGCGTCCTTCAAGAGAGACGCGGCAGCGTCCTTTTCCGAAAGGACCGGCCCCGACCCGTCAAGCAAAGGCCAGGCAATGCCTAATTCCGGGTCGTTCCAGCGGATGGTCCGTTCGAACTCCGGCGCGTAATAGTCGGTGCACTTGTACTCAACCTCGGCCGTCTCACTGATCACCAGGAAGCCGTGTGCGAATCCTGGCGGAATCCACAATTGCTGGTTGTTTGACTCCGAAAGAGTTACTCCTACCCAGTCGCCAAACATCGGTGACGATTTCCTTAAATCAACGGCCACGTCAAAAATTTCACCACGCACTACCTGAAGAAGCTTTCCTTGTGGATTCTCGATTTGGTAATGGAGGCCTCGTAATGTGCCTCTGCCCGACCGGCTGAAATTATCTTGAACAAAATTCGCGTCAATACCGTGATCAGCGAATCGACCGGAATGCCAGGTTTCCATAAAAAAACCACGATCGTCGCTGTGAACGACTGGCTCAATCGCGATCACGCCAGAAAGACTTGTGTCAATAAATTTCATTTCTGCGCCAAAGTATTCGATATACGCGTAATACTACGCGCTTCGACTGGACCGAAACCATTCGTAGGTCATCTCGATACCCGTTTCGAGAGTAATGGATGGTTGCCAGCCGAGAGTAGTCAATCGCGATGTGTCGAGGAGTTTTCTAGGCGTGCCGTCCGGCATGCTCGCATCAAACTCAAGACTGCCCGTAAATCCAACGATGCCGCTAATTAGGTGCGCAAGTTCACTGATACTGATATCTCTGCCCCAACCAACATTTATAATGTCTGGATTACTATAGTTCTGCATTAGGAAAACGCAAGCGTCAGCCAAGTCATCAACATGCAAGAACTCACGGCGTGGATTACCGGTACCCCATACTCCAGCAGATTCTGCTCCGGAGACCTTCGCCTCGTGTAATTTTCGAATCAATGCCGGCAGTACATGCGAGTTCTTAAGGTCAAAGTTGTCGCCGGGTCCGTAAAGGTTTGTTGGCATGATTGAAATCGCATCAAATCCGTACTGCTTTCGATACGCCTGGCACATCTTGATGCCGGCGATCTTTGCAATGGCATACCACTCGTTCGTCGGTTCCAACTCGCCTGTCAACAAACATTCCTCTGGCATCGGTTGCGGCGCGAGTTTCGGATAGATGCAAGATGAGCCCAGGAACAACAACTTCTTTACACCCGACTTCCAGGCCGAATGAATAATGTTCGATTGAATGACAAGATTATCTCTCAGGAACTCGGCCGGGTAAGTGTCATTGGCGTGAATGCCACCGACCTTGGCCGCTGCCAGGTAAA
>CAYWYT010000286.1:0-3640 GCA_964462665.1 uncultured Woeseiaceae bacterium
TCCTTCTTGTCCTTCTTATTGTCTGCTTCGTTACGACATTGCAGCAGCTGGGCTGCAGCGCCCGCGACCATCGGCGAGGCACCGGAGGTGCCACCGAAAGCACTCGTGCCCGTCGCCGTTCCTGACGCGGCCGAAACCGAGGCACCCGGTGCACCAATTTCAGGCTTAATGCGGTTGTCGTCACCCTGCGGACCACGCGAAGAACTGCCAACCATACTCATGGCGGTCGAGAAGAAGTTCGCGGGATCGAATGTACCGATTGCAGGCAGGACCGCTTGTACGGCCAAGGAATCGGCTTGAGAAATCATGTAGCCGGGAATTGCCGGAAATGGGCCGCCGCCGAAAGCACCATTAAAGGGTGCCCCCGGAGCTACCAGTCCGATGATGCCAGCAACACCGCCACCTGCCTCGACGTTCTGGATCTTCAAGCTGAAGTTACAGGCGCCCCGGTCGACGAGCACAATCAGGCCGCTCAATGAGCCGGCAGAAAATGCCGCGCAGCCGTCGAGATTACCGCCGCTACCGTCGGCATACTGCACCGGCGCAGAAATAACGGCTGCCGGAGGCGTCGACCAACTCTGGAAGACTGCCGCGATACCGGTCAGCGGACCCACGTCGAACAACGGGAAGCCCGCAGTCGGCACAGCCGTTTGTGCAACGGAGATTGCTGTCGGCGCTCCCGCCGGTGAACCATGGATATAAGGCTTGTCGCCACCGTTGCCGGCCGACGAAACCGTCAGGACACCCAGCGCCGTGGCGTTATCCACTGCCGCCGAGAGGTCATCATTAAAGGGTGAGCCATAATTGGAACCCAGCGACATGTTGATAATATCGACTGCGTCGTTGGGATTGCCGTCGCCGTTCGGGTCGACGGCGAAGTCCATGCCCTGGATCAGGGCGATGCCGTTACAGGAGCCCGAATACGCGGCGCAAACCTTCACCGCATAGAGATCCACTTTGGGCGCCATGCCGTTCGCTCCGCCGATAATATCGGCAACGTGGGTACCGTGGCCGCCGAAGGTGATCGTGTCATTCGATGGAATCGGATCGGGGTCGGGAGCCAGTAAGCCGGTGGGCCAGTCCTCTCCAACGAAGTCGTATCCGTCCACTACACGGCCGCTCGGGAACTGCCCGTCGAGCACGGTATGACGATCGTCACCACCGTTGGGACCCAAGTCGGTTCCGTAGGCGGCCTCATAAGCGGCCAGCGTGCCAGCACCGCCGAAAGCAGCATGCGTATAGTCTATGCCGCTATCGAGTACTGCCACAGAGATACCTTCGCCGTCCGCGCCAAAGCTTTGCACCGTAGTGCCGCCGAGGTAGGGAACGGTATCGGAAAGTTCGAGCTCGTAGTGCGTCACCTTCTTGATGGTCTGCACCGCCGGATCGCCGGCAAGCGCCGCGAGATCAGAGGCGTCTACCTCCAGAAATACCGCGTTGAGCACCATATGGACCTGGGCGATCATGCGCGCGCTGGGCAGATTTCCGCAGCGCTGCAAAAACTGCGCCTGCTCAACCTGGATGTCAGCCTTGTTTCCGCCGCGTGCTACGGGCGCGCCGTTGAGGCGCACAATAACCTGCTGCGGGCCGTCCGCTTGAAAAAGATCGCGGCTCAGGCGCGGGTGCGCGGTGAACGTCGAGATCGGTGCGTCGAGTTTCAGCGCCTCTATGGAGGCGGGAAGCTCCCGCCCTTGAAATCTGTTCGCTTCGGCGTTCGCAGTTACAGACCCTGCTGCCAAAGAAACAACTGCCATCAACAAGCAATACCGTTTCATGATTTCCCCTTAATTAAACTTTTTTAATTCTTATGGTTGAGTCGGTTTTCTCATAAATTTATAGAGATAACCGGACCTTCATCGGGTGCCCAAATCAAGCCAATCGTTTGGTGCCCCGATTCCTTTTCTTCAGTTTTTTTTATAGACAGTCGCAGTACATATCTTTGTCTCAACGACTTAGGCAGATTAATATACGTGCTTGTGCATGGCCCGGCAAATCGCGACTTCGATCTTGTGATTTATGTTAAATGGGCGAACGCGCCCGTGTCAGACAGTCGCAGCCGGGCCGCGCAACGCTGAAAATGCCGCTAGTGCGCGTTGCCGACTTTCCCGCAAATCCACGATCGGTCGTGGATAGTTTTGTCCAAGTTCAACGCCCGCATTGTCGAGAACTGTCATCGGTGCTTCCCAGGGGTTGTGCAGAAAGCGATCGGGCACATTTTCTATCTCGGTTACGTATTTTCTGACATAGGCGCCGTCAGGATCGAATTTCTTGCCCTGCAATACGGGATTGAAGATCCGGAAGTACGGCGCCGCATCCGCCCCACAACCCGCAATCCACTGCCAGCTTGCGCTGTTATTGGCGAGGTCCGCGTCCAGCAATGTGTCGCGAAACCAGGCCTCACCATGGCGCCAATCGAGCATCAGATTCTTCACCAAAAAAGACCCGACGATCATGCGCACGCGATTGTGCATGTAGCCGGTGCGCCAGAGCTCACGCATACCTGCATCGACGATCGGCAAACCCGTCAGACCCCGCTGCCAAAGTGCCAGTGCATTGGCATCGTCGCGCCAGGGGAAACGGTTGAATTTGCGTTGCAGGTTTTCGCTGGGCAGCTCGGGAAAGTGATACAGCAAATTGTGGGAAAATTCCCGCCAGCCCAGTTCTCTATGGAAGTGTTGCAGGTCTTTCGAGTCCTCGCTGCCGTGTTCCCGAGATACGTACCAGGCCTGGTTGGGTGAGATTTCGCCAAAATGTAAATGCGGGGAAAGTCTCGAAACATTCTCCAGGTCCGGACGATCGCGACCTTCCTTGTAGTTGTCGATGCCCGCTGCAAGGAAATGCTGCAGTCGTTTCTCCGCACCCGCTTCACCGGGTTGCCACAGCGATGCCATTTCCTCATACCAGGGTATGTCCGGCAGCAAGCGCAGGTCCGCAAGCTCGTCACCTGCACGGCCGTCGAATAGCGTCGGGTCAGCGGGTCGTTGCAACGGCTCGCGCGGTGCGTATGCCGTGTCGAGGTAACCCTTGCGATAGAACGGCGTAAACACCTTATAGGGTGTGCGATCGGCCTTCAAAACGTCGGTAGGCTCGAACAACAACGAAGCATTAAAACTGCGGACAGAGATGTCTTCGCTTCTAAGCTCCGCTTTGAGCGAGCTGTCGCGCTTAATTCGCCACGGCTCGTAACACCGATTCCAAAAGATGCGGGTTGCACCAATGTCACGCGCCAGCTGTGGCAGAATAATCTTCGCATCTCCCTGGAGAAGTACGAGACCGCCGTTGAGTGATTTGTCCAGAGCGTCGAGACTGTGGTGCAACCACCAGCGACTGGCGGCGCCCATGGCATACGCGCCGGCATTGACGTCGTCGAGGATGTACAGCGGCAGTATGGCTGCGCCAGTTTTGACGGCAGCATCGAGTGCCGGGTTATCGGCAAGCCGCAGGTCCTGGCGAAACCAGACGATGACCGGTGCATTGATGTCAGAGCTTTTCACGCGAGCAGTATAGGTGGTCAGCGGCGCTGTGAGTATTAACCACGAGGGTAACTTGAGGTAATTGCCGTATTATTAATGGCAATTGTTAGGTCACGCGAGAGCAGCCATGAAATGGCACATGATTTGGGTCGTCGGGTTCGTTTTGA
>CAYWYT010000287.1:0-3626 GCA_964462665.1 uncultured Woeseiaceae bacterium
ACTAGCTCAGTGACAGTTACCGATTACGCACCAAAATAGTGCTCCAATTCGGTGCACTATTTTGGTGCGTAATCGGTAACTGTCACTAAGGTTGTCACTCGGGTTCTAGGGCTACTTTTGTTTTTTCGCCTTCCAGGCGGGCTACTATTGTTGCGCAGCTCACGTCGCCCCAAACATTGACGCTGGTGCGCACCATGTCGAGAATGCGGTCAAATACCAACAGCACGCCCAGTGCTTCGATCGGCAATCCGATCGCGCCCAGGATAATTGCGATAGCAACCAGCGACGCGGACGGCACACCGGCAACACCAATCGATGTCATTAACGCGATAGCCACGATTGAGAATTGCACGCCGAAGGTAAGATCAAGTCCGTAGGCCTGTGCGATAAACATTGCGGCCGCGCATTCATACAGCGCCGTGCCATTCATGTTCACAGTGGCGCCCAGCGGTAGGACGAAACTCGATACTTTGTTCGACACGCCGACTTCATCTTCAACGGCATCCATGGTTACCGGCAACGTTGCTGACGACGATGCGGTCGAAAAAGCAGTCAACATAGGTTGTGCCGCGGCGCGCATGGTCTTAAACGGATGAACTCGACCTACAAAACGGAGTAAGAGCGGCAGTGTTACGAGCGCATGCACAGCGAGTGCCGCGAGCACGGCCAGGGAAAATACCGCGAGCGGACCGGTCGCCTTGTATCCCGCTTTCGCAATGACCCCTGCGACAAGTCCGAATACACCAATCGGCGCAAACAACATGATCCATTCGGTCATGCGCATCATCACGTGAAACACGCCATTCCAGAATTTATACAACGGCTCAGCATGCTCATTCTCGAGATGCGTCATGAAATAGCCAAACAGAATCGCGAAGAAAATAACGCCGAGCATCTGGCCGTCGGCTGCTGCCTTCAGGATATTTGGCGGCACCATGCGCAGGAAAATATTTGCGACGTCACCAGCACCCTTGCCGGCGACCTTCGCCTCAAGGTCCGCTGTGGATGCGTCCAGTGCAAGCAACTCCTTGGCGGGCTCACCGTCGACATAGCCTGGTCCGACAACGTTGATAATGACCAGACCCACAAGAATCGCCGCCAGCGTCGTGCTTGCATAGAACAGCAGAGTCTTGCCGCCTAACGCGCCAAGATTGCCGCCCGACCCAATGCCGGCAACACCAATGATTATCGAAGAGGTGATCAACGGCACGATGATCATCTTCAGGGCATTCAGGAAAAGCGTACCGATATAGTTAAATATCGACATCCAGGTCACGCTGGTCTGAAAAAACGTGGCGTCGACGCCGCTTTTGTACTGCGCGTTGTATACGATTCCGCCGACGATTCCCGCGGCAATAATGGATATCAGAATCTGCCAATGCAGTTCGAGCTTGCGCATACTTCCCCCGGGCCCGGTAAGGCCTGCCTACAACTTACTGCAACAGATCTGAGGCAGCCACTACGTCCTGATTAATCACGACACTAGCGTTTGTGTACAACGATTCTACGAATGCCAGGAAGTCGGCGCCGCCTGCTTGCAGTGCTAACTGCTCTTTGCCCGCATCACGATCAGCAAGCGGGATCGACTCTGGTCTGCCCGGCAATACTGCCTCCAGACTGAAAACCGTTTGTCCGCCGCTTTGATTAGCAACCTGGGCATGCACCGGCGCGTCCTGAGCTGGCTTTGGTGATGTGAAAATCTGCGCCATTACAGCCTGATCGATCTCATTGTCCTGCCGTCCGACCAGTGCCGTCGGCGACACACGTGCGCCAGCCGATTCAGCCGCAATGCCGAAGTCTTCGCCGTTCGCAAGTGCCTGCATCAGCAGCGACGCACGCTCAAATACGATTGCCTGCGCCTCAATGCTACGAAGTGCCACGGAAACGTCTTCACGGACCGCGTCCAGCGTCTGACGGGATGCAGCCTCGTGCGCGACGACTTTGAAAATCGCAGAACGATTTGCATCAATTTCGATGACTTCCGAGACCTCGCCGTCAATCAATACAGATTCGTCAAAAATAGCGTCGATCGCCGCCTGGTTGTTGCCAAACGGGCCAGCATTGCTGCGTTGCACGCCATCTGCTGTGCGCACGTAAAGCTCTACCGCGTCAGCAATAGTCTGCATGTCTGATGTCTCAAACAAAGCATCCGATGCGGCACGCGCCAGATCACGATAGAGACCTTCTGTTTCACGATCGCGCAATTCGCTAAGCAACTCGCCACGAACCTGGTCCAGCGGCAGCGGGCCCTGCTCGAGAATTGCGTCGAGACGAACAATATGAAATCCGAACTCACTCTTGATCGGACCGCTAAGCTCATCCGTTTCCATCGTGAACACGGCACTGCCGAGCTCGTCGGACAGTTGTGGACGGGTACGGGCGCCCAGATCACCACCCTGCGATGCGGTGGTGCCGTCTCCGGAATGTGCAGCGGCCAGTTCTTCAAACGACTCGCCTGCCTGGATGCGCGCCATCAAATCCTGCGCTGTCGCTTCGGCCGCCACTTCGTCGTCGCCGGACAGGACCAATATATGGCGAGCCTGGCGCTGTTCGTCCTGCATGTAACGACTTTGCGAATCGAGGTAGTACTCGTTCAATACTTCATCAGTAATTTCGATGCTGTCCGCAACGTCCGAGCGATTGATCTCGATGTACTCAATGCTCGCGGTTTCCGGCAGCAGATACAGGCTGTCGTTGTCTGCGTAATAGGCGAGGATCTGTTCTTCGTTGATCTCAACTTCCTCCGCCGCAGTGGCGACATCAAATGTTGCGATCGATACCAGGCGCTGCTCCGCAACCAGGTTGAGGTAACGGCGATACTGAGACGGTGTTACCAGGGAGGTACCACCAATGGCACGCCGTAGTTGCTCAAGTCGTAACTGGCTGCGCTGCGCATTTCTGAAGGTCGCTGTGTTCAAACCATTTTGCGCCAACAGCGTTTCGGCTGTATCGAGATCGAACACGCCGTCAACCATGAAGTCCGGCACGCGCTGAATAGCGGCTGTTAGCTGCGTCTCGGAAATCTGATAACCCGCTTCCTCCAGATACAGTTCAACCAAGCGTTCGCGAATCATGGACTCCAGAATATTCTGGCGAAACTGAGCACGAAACTCCGGCGGCAATTGGGCCAGCTGCGGATTGGCATCGATCTGCTGGCGGTAAGTGTTCTCGAATTGACCGAGACCAATTTCACTGCCATCAACCTTGGCAGCGTAGACGTTGCCCGCAAAGTTGAGAGTCGCACCAAAGAAAACAAATGAAAGCGCAATTGCGCCGAGGACCACCAGTCCCAAAGGACCAACGATTTTTTCACGAATTTTAGTAAGCATATAAACAGGAGCCTTGTGTAAGCCGGGCGATTCTACTTGAGCCAGGGCTCAGGGCCAATAGAAAAAAGGGGTCTGGTGTCTTTAATTAAGCCAAAAAAAACTCGGGCCCCCTGCTGGGAGCCCGAGAATTTTCGTTGGCGGAGTGGACGGGACTCGAACCCGCGACCCCCGGCGTGACAGGCCGGTATTCTAACCAACTGAACTACCGCTCCGAATCTGGTGGGTGCTGACGGGATCGAACCGCCGACCCTCGCCTTGTAAGGGCGATGCTCTACCAGCTGAGCTAAGCACCCAGAA
>CAYWYT010000288.1:0-3580 GCA_964462665.1 uncultured Woeseiaceae bacterium
CCGCAATGCTGAATAAATCGATCCGCAAGCGTGGACTTGCCGTGATCGATGTGGGCAATAATGGAAAAGTTTCGGATATTCTTCATGTTCGTGTGCTGCTCAGGATTCTTGCGAGCGCGTCGCGGTCGAGATGATACTTGCAGATGAACGCGCCGTCATATTTAACGACCGGCACGAGGGTGTCATATTCCTGTCGCCAGTCGTCACGCGTATCGATATCGCAAACTTCAAGTTCCATACGGCCCCGAATCAGGGGCAGCATTTCCTCAATCAGCAACTCACACAAATGACAGCCTTGACGGCTAAAGACCTGGATTTTGGGCACTTTACAGCCTTTTTTCGACGTACGGCACAAAGTTCTCAATGCACTCGCCACGACTCAAATAGCAGCGGCCGATCAGTAATCCGGATCCCAGCCCGACTACCGCCGCGACCGCCGCAGCGGAATCGCCAAGTTGCAGCAGATATGCGAGCCCGGCAGCAATCATCGCGCCCGATAGCGGTATGCCGTACACGATTAGCGCCGCATTCAGCAGGTTTTCCGACGCAAGACGAATCTCCACTGAGTCACCTTCCACAAGCGATAGGTGCTCGCCGACGATCGCTTCTACCTGACGTTTGCGGCTGCTACCGGTGAACAGCCCTGCCCCGCAGCCCTTGCCCGCCGCACAGCGCGGACACGCCGCGCTCACATCGACTTCGACGACTGCCCGAACGTCGCCATTACTTGCAATCAGGGATTGTATTTTGCCGGTGGGATTGTCCATCGCGAACGATGATATCCCGTTTTGATGGGTCAGAGCGCTGTTACTTCAATCGCATCGATCGCGCGATATGCTCTGCAGTCGCAGGCGGTACCTCACCCACAGCGGTTACGCGATAGTCGCCCTGCAATACGCTGAAGGAATTCGCCGCGCCAGCGTGTGCATTGCGCGTCGTCTCATCCGTACTTCTTGGTTCAATAAAGACCGATACATTGGCGAGGCCGTCGCTAATCATCATATGAATTACCGGCTCTTCATTGCCGTGTACCTGCTCAACATGCGATGAAGTTACGCGAAACCCAGGCGGTAGATCGCTGCTAATCCAGTCAGATTCGGTTTCAATTTTGCTGACCGTTTCGGTTTGCGAAAACCAACGAAAATTCTCGATATCAGTGGAAGGTTCCAGTCGATTCGCGTGAATTTCCTGCCCCAAATTGATATCAGCGAACTTGACCTGTTCGATCGCAATGCCGTTGCTGTCCATCAGTTTGGTCTGCAGCGGGAAACCAGTTTCGTAATCCAGCCAAATCCGGTGGCCGTAGCGAAAATCGTCGTGCGGCCGAATTGCCAACATGATCGCATTGCGGCCTGCAACACGTTCCTGACGAACAATAGATACGTCGTACTCGCTGCCGAACCGGATATCACTGGACGGCAGGGTCGAAAACAGCGTGCTTTGATCATCCCACTCTTCAACCAGAACCGTCTTTCGGTCCGGCAAGATGCAATGCACTTCATTGCCATTGCGGATGATCTCCATACCATTACCTTCCTGGATGATCACCTTTTCCCGAACGACGCCATCCACCACGACATGTACAACTTTTAGCGCTTCAGAGTTGCCGTCTTGAATGCGAATGACCGTGCCGTCGTAATTGGTCGTCTGCACGGCGCCAGCCATTTTCTGCAGCCATTCCCCGGGGCCCTGATCTTCAGCCAGCGCTGCCGAACAAGCCAGCAGACAAGCTACAAGCGAGGCACCCAGAGTCATTTTCATTCGGCTTGTTCTTCAACCGCTGCGTCTTGGATAAGCTCTTGAGGCGGTTCAATCTCCTCGCGGCCTTCCTGCAACGCCTCGTCTTCCCCCATTTCCGCGCTCACACGACGAAAATCGAAGTTGTTGTTGCCGACTTCAAAAGAAAACTCACTGTGTCTTTGGAAGTAGTCGATATCCGGCACAGTGTAGGAATCTTCAGCAGAACCCTCCGCTACGGCCGGCGCTGCAGAGTCAACTCCAGCACCGGGTGCCGTCGTCATTTGCTGCAAACCGAAAATTGCCACTACGGCAACCGTCGCTGCAATCGCGAATCCGGCAAGCGGACGACCATAGCGCCGACCGACTGGCTCGATCTCATCAAACTCTTCCTCGATCAGGCGATCGTCAATAGCAGCCCCTATTCGACCGCGCAGGCCACCAACTTCTGCGACGCTGCCTTCACCACGCAATGCGCGTCCAATTGCGAAATACTCCGCCGCTTGCTGCCGAAGTTCCACATCCTGGCTCAGCCTGCGCAACAATAATTGCGCCTCTGCTTCCGGCAGTTCGCCGTCCACAAAAGCCGAGATTTGCATCTTTATACCTTCATTCATTTCAACCCGCCTGTTCAACGAATCAGGATTCCCACTTTCTTGCCAATGGCATCTCGGGCCCTGAAAATTCTCGATCGCACGGTACCGACCGGACAATCCATGGTCTGTGCGATCTCTTCGTAACTCATTCCATCCAGCTCGCGTAAGACTATTGCTGTTCGCAAATCATCCGGCAACGCCTGAATGGCACGCTCCAAAATCTCTTGTAACTCGTCGCTTAGCGACACTGCTTCAGGAGTATCCGTCTCCTTGAGCTTGGCATGCAGGCCATATTGATCTGGATCCTGCAGGTCGAGCTCGATGTCCATTGGCCTGCGCCGCTGTGCCGCAAGATGGTTCTTGGCGGTATTCACAGCGATGCGGTAAAGCCATGTATAAAAAGCGCTATCGCCACGAAACCTCGGCAATGCCCGGTACGCCTTAATAAAGGCTTCCTGGCTAATATCCAAAGCTGTTTCCGGATCACGTACATATCGCATCACCAGATTTACTATTTTATGCTCGTATTTGAGCACCAACAGATCAAACGCGCCTTTATCGCCCTTTTGTACCCGCTTGACCAGTTCCTTGTCGGTCGATTCATTCGACATGCGGCTGTGTCCTACTTGCATAGAGATACAACAACTCGACTCCCGGATAGACCGGTAGGACAGTCGAAAGTTCTCCCAAAGAAGCTTTATAAATTGGCATTATGTGACGCGGTTCTGTGGCGGGCAGGAAATCCCCTGATTCGGCGCATGTTAGCAGCTTCGACCGACAGTCCCCAAGTGTCGCCATATCACCTGCAGACGCCGCCATTGCTTGTTTTGAAGAGAAATGCCGCGAGCATTGCCGCGCACGAGCTCAAAATAGGTACCACCGTGCGCTGGTTTCAGTTTCAGCCAGGCGAATGTCGATAGCACGACACATTCTTTGCAGATGATTGCCGCATGCCACTCCCCGCCGTTGTCGAGCAGTTCGGCCGCGCCGTCGCAATGAATACGCAGACCTCGAAATCGCTTATGCGCAGACGATATAAGATGCCACTGAATACCCGCCTGTAGTGACCAGAGGGCAGCACCGAGTGCGCCCAGACGAGCATCAATCGGTAGGCTGAAAATCGTCACCAATCCGAGCAGGTAAGCCAGCAGCGCAGACGCTGCAAGCGCACGCCGCATAGCAGGCTCAGGTTGTAACTCGGCTACGAATGCTCTGGATGACAATATCCAATTCCGCTGGTGGCGACT
>CAYWYT010000289.1:0-3575 GCA_964462665.1 uncultured Woeseiaceae bacterium
AGCGCCTGTAAAAATGTCAAAAATCCTGACGCTTGAAATTATTTCGGGAGCACTCTGAGCGACCGCTTTGATGAGCTCGTCAGCGGTGATTTTCTCGTCAACAATGACCGCGATATCGCGACGAATCGAAGGAAATTTGGAGACTGAAGTCGACACCGGAATGGTCGCGGCGAACGCCAATTCAGCATTCAACTCAAACACATAAGCAGGTCGTTTGAGACTAAACGTTTTTGCGTGGCGTGGATGGACCTTGCCGAGCATGCCAATGACGTTGCCGTCACGAACAATATTCGCAGCTTGTCCTGATTGCAGGGCCGGATGATCGGCCGCGACAAAATCAACCGCCGTAGTGCGGCCGGTGAGTTTAAGCATCGCTTCAACGTCAGATTTTACATCAAAGAAATCAACGAGTTGCGCCTTCTCCGACCACTGCTCGGGACGTGGCGACCCGGTCACTACTCCAGCGACCTGAACAATTTCATCGTGCGCTGCAAGTGTTCCGTGGAACGACTTGCCGATTTCAAAAATACGCACACGATCTTGCTGTCTTGCAACATTCGAAGTGGCGGCGACTAACATTCCCGGCAACAACGACGATCGCATTACCGACATCTCAGAAGAAATCGGATTTGCCAATACTAATTCTGAGTCGATTCCTGTCGCCGCCTGGTTCGATGCAGCATCAATAAAACTATAGGTCACGACCTCCTGAAAATCGCGCGCAACGAGCGTATCTGCGACCCGATTCAGGTCAATTTGGGTCTCTGTATTGGGCCTCAGGGGTGACCCGGCAATTGCGGTGCTGACCGGGATCTGGTCATAGCCGTATATCCGCGCCACTTCTTCGATCAAATCCACCTCAATCCCTATGTCAAACCGGAAGCCCGGCGCCACTACGTCCCAGCCCGCTTCAACTGAGCTTACCTGCATCCCTAGCCGCTCCAGTATGGCAACAACAGTGTCGTCATCAATGCTGACACCGAGCAAACTGGCTAAACGTGTACGTCGTAATCGAATGGTTGCCGGTTTTGGCAAAAATTCCGACACTACTTTTAGCTCCAAAGGACCCGCTTTTCCGCCGCAAATTTGCAGCAAGAGTTCCGTTGCGCGCTCAACTGCGCGAGCCTGTCCCTCTGGATCAACGCCGCGCTCAAAACGCAGCGACGCGTCTGTGTGCATTCCGTACGATCGTGCGCGGCCAGCAATGAATTCGGGCGGCCAAAAAGCGGCTTCGAGAAATACGTCGCTGGTGGCATCGCCCACTGCTGTGCTGAGGCCGCCCATAATTCCGGCGAGGCCAATAGCGCCGCTGTCGTCACTAATAACCAGCGTGTCCTCGCTTACGGTTATTTCTTTTTCATCCAGCAGAGTGAGCTTTTCGCCTTTCTTGGCCATGCGTGGGCAAATCGCACCCTGTACACGACCCAGATCATAGGCATGCAGTGGCTGACCCAACTCCAACATCACGTAATTGGTGATATCCACGACCGGGCTGATGCCTCTTAGACCCGAACGACGCAGGCGCTCGACCATCCAGAGAGGCGACGTAGCTTTAAGGTCGATGCCGCGAATGACTCGTCCGGCGAAGCTTGGACAGCCCTGTGGCAACTGAATCTCGACCGGATGCACATCGTCAATCGCTGCTTTCACGGCGCTCACGGTCGAGTCTTTAATCGGGGCACCACTTAGCGCTGCGACGTCGCGCGCAATACCGAGCACGCTGAAGCAATCGCCGCGATTCGGCGTCAAACTCAATTCGATTGAGGCGTCAGGCAAGTGCAGGAAAGACATCAGGCCTTCGCCGACAGGTGCGTCTTCGGGCAACGCTATGATGCCGTCCGATTCCGTCCCCAGACCCAATTCGACGGCGGAGCACAGCATGCCGTGCGAAACCACTCCGCGAATTTTGGATTTTTTCAGCTTTAGACCGTTCGGCAGCGTAACGCCGGGTCTGGCCAGGGGCGTTTTCATGCCCGCATAGACGTTCGGTGCACCGCAGACGATTTCCAGCGTCTCACCGCTGCCATCATCGACCTGGCAGACGTTCAGGCGATCGGCATCAGGATGCTTCTTAAACTCGAGCACTTCTGCGATGACGACGTCCTCGAGACCGGCACCCTGAAGGTCAATGCCGTCAACCTCATGACCGGTCATGGTGAGTTGGTGTGCGAGAGCGTCCGTATCAAAATCGGGATTTACCCACTCGCGCAACCAGGATTCTGCAATCTTCATAGCGTTACCTGAACTGCCGGAGGAAGCGTAAATCGTTTTCGAAGAACGTACGTAGATCGGACACGCCGTAGCGCAGCATCGCGAGGCGCTCTACGCCCATGCCAAAGGCATAGCCAGTGTATTCCTCAGGATCAACGCCCGCCGCTTCGAGCACATTCGGGTGCACCATGCCGCAACCGAGAATTTCGAGCCATTTGTCTTTCTCCCACAACAAATCAACCTCTGCTGAGGGTTCCGTAAATGGGAAATAGGACGGCCGGAAACGAAGTTCGATCTCACGTTCGAAAAAGCTTTCGACGAATTGATGCAATACAGCCTTGAGATTAGCGAGACTGACGCCCCGATCGATCACCAGGCCTTCGACCTGGTGAAACATGGGTGTGTGCGTTTGATCGGAGTCGCAGCGATACACGCGACCCGGCGCAATAATACGAATCGGTACGCCTTCTTTAAGCATCGATCGAATTTGCACGGGTGAAGTATGCGTGCGCAGCAACTTTCCACCGGGGAAGAAGAAGGTGTCGTGCAGTGCTCTGGCCGGATGGTTCTCAGGAAAGTTTAGAGCGGTGAAATTGTGAAAATCATCCTCGATTTCCGGGCCGGAGCGAACACCGAATCCAGCATCGCGAAAGATCGATTCGATTCTCGCCATAGTTCTGGTTACCGGATGACGACCACCGATGGAGGTCCCTCGCCCAGGTAATGTGACATCGACGCTCTCACCCACTAATGCGGCATCGAGCGCAGCTGTTTCAAGCTGCTCGCGACGTGCATTCAGGTGTTCCTGAAGGCCCTGCTTGGCGCGATTGATTTGCTGACCTGCCGCCGGACGTTCGCTCACCGGTAGCTGACTGACCGATTTTGCGCGGGCAGTCAGTTCGCCCTTCTTGCCAAGATAAGTGACCCGCACTGCATCAAGCGCAACCACGTCGCTAGCAGCGTCGATTTGCGACGCTGCTGCTTCGACTAATTCGCTTAGTGCCTGCATGATCCAGCGCTCTTACCGGACAAACCGGTAAGAACTACCTAGGCGCTTTGAGCCAGACTGGCTTTAGCTTGCTCGGCGATCGCACCAAAACCCTCTGGGTCGTGAACGGCGATATCTGCGAGTACCTTACGGTCAACTTCGATGTTGGCCAGGTTCAGGCCATTGATCAAACGACTGTAAGACAAGCCGTGCAGACGTGCTGCTGCATTGATACGCGTAATCCACAGCGCACGGAATTGACGTTTGCGCTGGCGACGGTCGCGATAGGCGTATTGCCCTGCTTTGATAACTGCCTGTTTGGCAGTCTTGAATAGTTTACTGCGTGCGCCGTAATAGCCCTTCGCTTTATCGAGGA
>CAYWYT010000290.1:0-3553 GCA_964462665.1 uncultured Woeseiaceae bacterium
CTCCAAAAAAACGGCCGGTTTCGAGAGAAACCGGCCGTTTTCTTATTGCTGGCGATTTTCTTAAGTTTGGTCGTCGGTTTTTGCGTCTGGCGCTGACCTGCCGACACTTCCAATGCCGTTATCGCGGCCGGCTTCAGAATCGTAATTCTGGCTGGTACCGATAACCTGTCCATTAGTCGATTTAAGATTGAAACGGAATTTGCCACCGTCTGTCGTTTTCTTTTCAAAGCATTTTTCATCCAGGCAGTTCTTTTGCACAGACTCGATGCCATTCGTGCAGGAAGCCTTACTCTTGTAGCCCTCGCTCGAAAGAATAGCCTCACCATTGCCCGCTTTTAGTCGAAATCGATACTCGCCCGCCTTGTCCTTATAACACTCAAATTTTCCAGCCATGCTCTTAACCCTCCAGTGTGATGTTTGTTTCGCAGCTGATTTTCCATTTACCTCGATTGTCATGCAAATAAATTTTATTAGTTGTTCAAGTGGCCAATAACACTGTGTCGCATCAGAACCCTCATTGTCGCGATAATCGATTGCGGTGACAGCAGATCATGGCTGTGGCACATTCAGCGGCGTTGGCGAAATACCTGGTTTTGGAATGAGGAATAATTTGTTTAACAAGTGTTATCTAAGTGTCTGCGCGGCGTGCTTTCTGGGTCCGTACGGTGTGTCGTTCGCGCAGTCCGCTGTTGAGGAAGACGAGTCTGAGCCGTTAGAAGAAATAACGGTCGTCGATCGCCGCGTTGCAAACATTCGCCCGGCCGGAACTTACGCGTCGGCGGCAACACTGCTGCGGTTTGATCCAGCAACAGAATTGCAATCTCGCGGGCTGCCGGAGGGGCAGGCCGATGTCACGGTTCGTGGGGGCTTATTCGAAAATACAGGATTCAAACTTGCTGCGGTGACCGTTATCGACCCGCAAACCGGTCACTATGCGGCCGGATTACCGATTGACCCGGCGCTGCTTTCTACCCCTGAGATTCGAACCGGAATAGATAACTCTCTCAGCGGTTTCAACTCAAATGTTGCGACGATCGCCTATGCTTTGCCGCGGGTTCAGCAGAGCGGATCTGTGCTGCTGGGTGCCGGTAGCGATAATTTAAATTATCAATCCGCGCGCTTCGGGTTGCTTTCAACGCGCGGCGTGAAGCCGGATCTGGGGCTGCAATTGTCGGCATCCAGATCCGAGGGGGATGGCAGCATCGACAATGGCGACCATGAGTTCAAGCGCTTCAATGCGCAATTTCAAAGAACTGATGACGATAGTCAGAGCGATTTTATTCTGGCTTATCAGGACAAATTCTACGGCTGGCCAGGCGCCTATACGGGGTTCGCGTCGCTGCCAGAAACAGACCACACCAAGACCACATTCTTGCTCGCGAATCACCGCAAGGATTCGAGAAATGGCTGGTGGGAAGCCGGTGTTTTTTACCGAGAGCTCGAGGACGACTATGATTTTGACAGGAGGACGCAAGAGTCAGGAGCGCCCGGTTCCTTTGACCACGAAACTCGCGTCTACGGTGCTGGAGTTCAAGGCCAATCGATCCGCGGCAACTGGGACTGGAATTTCTCGGCGCAGATTACGTCCGATGAGCTGGTGTATTCGACTGATTTGACGGAAGGAACGTTTACATCCAGAGACTATTTGGCGCTGAGCGTTGTGCCAGCAATTGAGTTGGCGAATGCCGACAACCGCAGCGTAACGTTGCGGGCCGGTGTGTCGGTGGACGTATCAAATCGCGATGAGAATGTGGTACTGCCGGTTCTCGGCGTAACTTTCGCGAGCGACCGAGTGGACGGCAGCAGCTTTGTCACGCTGGACTACGCGGGAACTTCGCAAGTCCCCGGATACACGGTGCTCAATTCACCGCCGACCGGCCTGTTTGGCGGCAACCCTGATCTCGGCCGCGAGCGTGCCGAGCAACTATCACTATCCTATGGCAGAGAAGCCAGCGACTGGCATACGACGGTAACGGCTTTTTATCGACAAGATGACGATCTCGTTGACTGGACGTATGCGAGCGGCGCGCCATTCGCTCGACAAGCCAATAGTGTCGATATCGACGTATTTGGCGTCCAAATCCTGTACGGCAGAAGCTGGCAAGCAGTTGATCTGGTCGCGGGCTACTCTTATCTGGATAAAGACGCGGATTATCTGTCGGCAACCGTTGATGCCAGTTTTTACGCGCTCAACTTTGCCAAACATCGAGCCACGTTGGCACTGCGAGTTCGCTTCTCGGACCGCTTCGAGTTAAGACTCGACAACGAGTATCGGCAGCAGCAAGACAATCCGCTGCGAGCAAGTTCCGACAGTGCGTTTATCACCTCTGCATCATTGGCGTGGTTGCCGCAGGGTGGACGTGGGTTCGGACTGGCCCTGACAGTTGATAATCTTGGCGACGATGACTATGAGCAGTTTCCTGGCACACCGGCGGTCGGACAGCAGATCAGTTTGAGCGGGCGTTACGACTGGTAGCAAGTATCCAGTCTAGCCAATCTTGCGTGACTTCATCGCGCACAATGTCGTTCAGCATTTCGTGGCGACCCTGCGGGTAAATTTTTGTTGTCAGGCGATTGTGGCCCGTTTGTGCGTAGTGCATTGCCAACTCTCCCATGCCCTTGTCTCCTCCGACGGGGTCATCCTCGCCACCGGTAATTAGAATCGGTAAGTCACCGGCAATGCGCTGCAGAGCGGAGTCGCTCCCAATACTGAACAGGCCGGCGGTCAAGTCGGACCATAAAGCGGCTGTGTACGGGCCGCCGCAGAGCGGATCAGCGATATATCGGTCGACTTCCGCTTCATCTCTGGATAGCCAGTCACTGTTGGTACGGGACGGATGAAATGGTTTGTTGAAATTACTGAAACCGAGACGCTGGAGTAGCGCACTGTTGCGATGCGCTCCAAGCCGCCAGCCTTCAATCTTGGCAAGAGCGGACGCAAGCAATAGAAGCGGGCGCGAAGGCCAGGTGGACGCAGACAGAATAAGAGAGGATATATTCGGGCTGTGTTTGATCAGATAGGACTGCGCAATGTATGAGCCCATGCTGTGACCAATCAGGGCGACGGCCAGGTCTGCATGCTTGTCGCGTATTTCCTGGCGCACCGTGTCAACGTCTGCAATGACGCGATTCCAACCGTCGTCGCTACCAAAATAACCTAGCTGATCTGCATGTTTGCCGTGACCGCGATGATCGTGGCAATAAACGACACAGCCACGTGCGGTAGCGGCGGCAGCGAAGCGGGAGTAGCGTTCGGCATGTTCGCCAAGCCCATGCAGTATCTGGATAACCTGGGTTGCAGCTTCGATCGGTCGCCATATCTGCACTTGGATGTCGTGACCATCGGCTGCTCTGAGAGCGACTTGTTGGTGCTCAGTCACCTTTGTCCCAAATCTTGACCATTTCGACATACGTGTATGACGCGGACCAGGTGATCATAGTCAGACCCACAATTCCTTGTGTCCCGGTCATGGTGCGGATTGCGCCGGTTGGATAAATATCGCCAAAACCAACGGTGGTAAAGACGGACGCGGAGAAGTAGATACAGTCAATG
>CAYWYT010000291.1:0-3534 GCA_964462665.1 uncultured Woeseiaceae bacterium
TGCAATGTCGCTGGCCGTGACGATCCGGTCACGCACTTCTTCGCCGCTGAACTGCGTGCTTGCCAGCGCGTCGAGTTGATACTGAACGTTCGCCGTGACGACAGAACGGTCCGCCAGATTTGAAAGTATGCGCAGTGCGATATTGCCGTCGCAGATTTCACCGATGCGCGGCGCCAAAGATTCGCAAATAGTGTTTACGCTGTTTGCACCCATCGCATCGCCGGTCGCTACCAGAATATGTATGGCGATGGCAGCGCTGCCGTCGTCCAGCTCAAGCGCATTGAGCTCTATGTCGCGGACACCACCACCGTGCCTGGCAAGACCCGGATGAACCACGTTGGCTGCGTCGATCAATTCCTGACGACAGCGTTCCAGTTCAGAGAACGCTTTGTCGGAATCACCCATGTCGGTGACATGTACCTGGCCCGCGAGGAGCCAGTCGTCGCACTGTGCTGTAAATCCCTCCGGACGCGCCAGTTTCGCAGCATTGCTAACCGCTGCAACGACAGAGGGTTCTTCGACAACCATCGGTACGATGTAGTCACGGCCGTTTACGACAAAGTTGGGCGCTATTGCCAACGGCAGTCCAAAAACGCCAATGACATTCTCGACCATTTTGTCCGCAGCTGCGCTCCGCAGTACTTGTTGACCCTGTTTGAGCAACTCAACATCAGTCGGTGACAACCAACCAAGCCGCCCCAACTCGTCGAGACGTGCTGCGACGTCGAGTTTATGTAGCCCGCTGATACGTGAATCACTCACTATTCGTTGCCGTCCACGACGATCCCGATTGCATCGATCGCCAGGTCCATGACTTTGAAATTGTGTTGCCGCGCAGTTTGCACGAATGCTGCCAATTCAGATTCCTTACTCGATATTGCAATGCCAAGGTCGCCGCCGCCAGCACCGCAAGGTTTGTAAACAACCTCGTATGACTCCGCCTGGTCTGCAAGTGCGGCGTGACCAGCATCGAATATGCCGAGCTTGTGGTCAACATCGAAGCGTCGCAGTGCCGCAACGTATTCGCGCAAGCCGTTAACCACGTGCCTTGGATCGCTGCTCTTCCAGGCTCGCGCTACTGCCTCGGCCGAATTGCCCAACTCGGCCCGACTGGCCTGTGCAGCGGCGCTGTCGAGCTTATCGAGCTGTGCGCCCGTATCTGCAGGAACGCCACTCCATAACAATGTGTAGTAGAGACCGACGGGCCAGCCCAGTTCAGCACTGACGCTTTCACCCATGCGGTACTCAATAGTGCCGCCCGCCAAGCTGCATGCGATATCCGCGCCACTGCCAGCGCCTCCTTGCAGGCGACGATGCGCAGCCATCGCAATGCGACGAATATCCCGGCTTTCTCCTGCGAGACGAGCAAGCGCGGCAGTTAAGGCTACCGTCAGTGCTGCGCTGGACCCGATCCCGATCTTGCCGTGGTCGGATTCGCTAAAGCCGCTGCTGTCGAGCACGATATTCAAAAAGTCGGGTGTCTCGATCTGTAGCTCCTGCCAGACAGCGGCGAGCAGTGGATACTCTTTGGTGCTATCGGCAATCGATGCGAAGCAGTGTAAATCGGCAGAAAAACCGGGCGCAGAAACAGTGTGATGATTCTCAGTGCTGGCAGTTATGGAGACATGCGCACGACGATTCACCGCCATGCAGATAGCAGGAGCACCGTCGAGTACCGCGTACTCGCCCGCGACGATCACTTTACCCGGCGCACTTGCCTTGATATCGATCATTCGGTCGTCAATCTCGCGCCCATGCCGACGCCACTAACCATTACGTCAACGACACCGGGGGACGCCACCATCGCGGCGCGCACTGTTTCTTCATGTTGCGGCGCACAAATGGCTTTTAACTGCGGACCTGCATCAATCGTGAAGAAAACGGGGATTCCCTGTGACTGCAGGTCACGCACAGTTTGCATACAGGCGATGGTTGCACTATTCCAGTAGATCATCGGCGGCCGCGAGCCCCACATCACGGAGTGCATCTTTAAGCAATTGTGCTCGGCAATAGCACCGAGTCGAATAAGATCACGATCTCGAATCGCCGCCCGCGCTTCAGCTAGATCTTCAGATTGCTGTTCCACCCAACGATCATAAAACGGTGAAGTCTTGCGGCTGATTTCCATCGCATCACCAGAGCTAACCGGTTTGGGGCCTGGTGCGGTAATCGCGATAACTATTCGCAGCGGCCAATCGTCTGCTGCAAGTAGGTTGCTTACGACGACTGCGTCGTCGCGGTTCTCTAGCTCAACGAAACCACCCAACAAGGACCGAGCGGCTGACCCGGACGCCATGCCTGCTAGATTCACCAATTCTTCGTGAGGTTTTTTCAGATCAAAAGCTGCATTGCTGGCGACGACCAATGCGGCAAAAGCGGACGCTGAAGAAGCCAGGCCGGCTGCTATCGGAAAGTTGCCTTCGCTACTTATTTTGACGAACGGTCGGTCACTGCCCGCAACGTTATCTACGCAGGACGAGACCCGCGCCAACATCGAACGACTTTCATCGCCATTGACCAGCAATACGTCCTCACGCAGAGTCGCGTCGACCGCTACTGTCATATCTGAGTACAGATCGGCCAGCGTTACCGAGATCGAACCTACCGCGGGCAGATTTCGTTCGAGGTCGCGCTTGCCCCAGTACTTGATGACAGCGATGTTCGGATGGGCTCTGGCTTTTGCCCGCATGAGCGACTACTAGCGACGTGAATAGACGCGAATTATAGCTCAGCCCCTGCCGCGCAGGGCGCCGCTTTTCGGTGTACGCTACACGGCCCACGGTGGCCAGCGGAGCAGGAATTGCCTGCAACATTTGAGAACAGGATCGCGCATTACACGGAGCGTGTAGCTACCAAGCTCGATTCCGTCCTGCCCGCGGCTACCCATTCGCCGAAGCTACTTCACGACGCCATGCGCTACGCGGTATTCAATGGCGGCAAGCGCGTTCGCCCGTTGCTCGTATACGCCGCCGGAGAATGTCTACAGATACCCGAACAGGTTCTCGACGCGCCAGCAGCCGCAATTGAGCTGATCCACGCCTTCTCGTTGGTCCACGACGACCTGCCTGCCATGGACGACGACGATCTTCGTCGCGGCAAGCCGACTGTGCACCGTCAATACGATGAAGCGACGGCCATTCTCGCTGCTGATGCGCTACAACCGCTGGCTTTTAGCGTACTCGCCGACATACCGGATGCGTCGCCGCGAACTCGGTCGCGTCTGGTCAAGATAGTCGCCGATGCCTGTGGCTCTCTGGGCATGACCGGCGGACAGTCGCTGGACTTGTCGGCTGAAGGGCGCCAGCTCAGCGTTGACGAAATCGAACACATGTACGCGATGAAGACCGGTGCGCTAATTCACGCCTCCGTCGTTTCTGCTGCCTTGCTCGGCGACACCGTAAGCGACGAACAAGTTGCCGCAATTGACGCTTTCGGCCGAACCATCGGTGTCGCTTTCCAGATTAAAGACGATATTCTTGATGTCGAAGGCGAAACGGAAGTTATCGGCAAACAGTCCGGAGCCGATCAACGTCT
>CAYWYT010000292.1:0-3521 GCA_964462665.1 uncultured Woeseiaceae bacterium
TGGTTTTTCCGCCGGTATTGCTATCGCCCGCGTAGTACACGACATCGTACGCATTCAGGTCGGAATCGCTGCCTGGCGATTCCTGCTTGTACTCGTCGGGTACCGGCAGGTTCTCCTGCAATTCGGGCAGAAATGCGGCGAAGCGTGCGAGCCGCGCACTCCATTCGAGATCTTTAAGCAAAACATAGGAACTGTAGGCCGCTCGATGACCGAACATTTGATCTTCGTAGGGCTCGATTGGGCCGATGACAATATCGATCTCATTGTCCTTGACGTCCATCCAGTACATATCACTGAGTTGATATTCGTCACTAATCAGAGCCGCCGCACGGAGTTTCAGGTAATTGGCGAAGTCCGCACTTTCTGCAAGATCTGCTGCCTGATGCAACAGAGCCGCGGCCACACTCAATTCTTCCGCGTACGCGACATGGTAAGGAATGAGCATGAGTTCGCCGGCCGCATTGCGTCGAATCAGCGAATAATCGCCGGCCTTGCCGGGCAGAAAAGCTGCTTCAAACTCTTCCTTGCTCATGTCCCGTGGATAGAAATTGGCGCCCAGCGGCTTAGGCCCGACCCCTTCTATGAATGGTTTCATGCCATCGAGTCGATCCCAGGGCCCATAGTTTTGGTCTGCGAATAAGCGCGTTTCGGCAACGCCAATCGATCCCAGCCAGGCCTCGTAGTCGTCGCCATACGCCTGTTTCCAGAACAGGTCATCCATGATCTGCGACGCATCAATCAGCAAGCCGATCATTTCGCGTTGGTTGTCGGTATAGACACTAAGATCAGCGGTGAGCGTGAAGTCAGCGTAGATTTCTGGTCGCGGCGCAACGGTCGTGGGCCCTGAAACTGCAACCTCGGGCTGCTCGTCGGCGCCACAGGAAACCAGAGCAATGGAAAGCAGACACGCCTGAGCGGCGCGGAATAGGATTTTTCGAGTCACTTGCGGTACCCCTGAGAAACTTAGTCGGCGATTATCTCACAGGTCGACAAGGGTCACGTCCTCCTGGCTGAGGTCAGTGCCGAGGAACCAGCCGCCAACCCGGGCAAATCGGGTGGCGCCGTCGGTCGCCAGCAAGTGCAGCGCGCCTGGATGGCCGCCATCATTCGCCAGACTCAGAGATTCGAGCCTTTCACGCGCTACGTTGGCGGTGGTGCTGGCCGAATCGACCAATGAAACAGAAGCGTCGAACGCTCTCGCGATAGGATCGCGCAAAAGTGGAAAATGAGTGCAGCCCAGAATGACACTATTGGCATCGGCGGCTGCGTCGCCGAGTTCAGCGAGGTATCGAGCGACGATTGCGTCCGCAATTGCACCGTCACTCCAGCCCTCTTCGGCCAGTGATACCAGCATTTCGCAGGCGAGTTCCTGCACTGTAGCCGCCGGATCCAGCTCCAGGATCGCGCGACGGTAGGCGCCCAGACGCACCGTTGCCTCGGTGGCCAAAACCAGATGTCGACCACCAGGTTTCGCTGCAACCGCAGCACTCGCGCCCGGGCCGACAACGCCGATGACTGGCAGCGGTTGCATTTGCTCGCGCAATGCGTCCAAAGCAACCGCAGAAGCGGTATTGCACGCCACTACCAATAGCTTGATATTGCGCTCCTGTAGTAGACGCGTCGCCTGACAGGCGTAACGTGAGATCGATGCCGGGCTCTTGGTGCCGTAAGGTAGACGCGCGGTATCGCCGAGATAGATCAGGTCTTCATGCGGCAATTTCTCGCGCAGGGCCTTCAACACCGTCAGCCCGCCAACGCCCGAGTCAAAAACGCCGATAGGCAATCGCTTGTTTGCAGCAGAGTTCATTACTCTATTGTGCCCAAGCGCGGCCCTGTGTGGAATAATTCCCTCGTGCAAAAACTTCTAATCGCAATGGGCGGACTCATTCTGCTGCTGATCATCGTCGGGCTGGCGTTGCCACAGCATGCTCGAGTCGTTGCCAGTCATGAGATCGACGCTCGTCCGGCCACGGTATACGCATTGGTAAACGATTTTCATCGCGTGAGTCTTTGGTCTCCCTGGATAGAAACCGATCCGAATGCGCGCATTCTGTACTCAGGGCCAACGCGCGGTGTCGGCGCCACAATCAGCTGGGATGGACTCGTACTTGGCTTAGGTTCGCAGACGATTACGGAGAACCGCCCGTTCGAATACATCGGGACCTTGATCAACGCGGGCGAGCCTGGCGCGGCACGCTCCTGGTTCGATTTCACCGATACGGGTAGCGCAACCGTCGTGAACTGGACCTTTGAAGCGGACTACGGCTACAACCTTGTCGGTCGTTATGCCGCATTGCTCCTCAAGGGCATCATCAAGAGAGACTATGAACATGGTCTTAGCAGCCTTGGCGAATTGGCAGAGTCACTGCCGCGCGCGGACTTCAGCGTACTTGAGGTCGAACCTCTGGTTGTGGAAGCAGACGATATCGCCTACCGAGCCGCGTCGTCGTCGCCGGATCCGGCATCGATGTCCGCGGCATTAGGCAAAGCCTATTTTCAGATTCTGAATTTCATCGATGCGCACGCGCTGCGGGATGCAGGGGCACCGATCTCGATCTCGCGCTCATTTAATGGCAGTGAAATGCTATTTGATGCAGCCATCCCGGTTCGCGGCATTACCGAAAGCACGCCTATGGAAGGCTCAGGGGTCAGGATTGGCAAGACCTATGCCGGCGCTGTGATTCGGGTTCGGCATGTTGGGCCATACCGAGATTTGATCCAGACGCACCGCAAGATCACTGCCTACCTGGCGGCGCTCGGCATTGAGCGTAATGGTGATGCGTGGGAATCATACGTCAGCGACCCGGCCAAGGTGCCGGAGTCTGAAATCCTGACGTATGTGTATTACCCGATTCGCTAGATCTTCTGGCTAGATAGATTTGATCAGAAACGGCGGTACCGCCTTGCGATTTTCGTGATCCAGCTGCATATCTGAGGAGTCATCGTCACCGTCGCGAAGCATTTCCCGATACACAGATAGAATTGCGATTGCGCAATCGCCAGCTTCCACAGGCGACATCTTGCGAATCGAAGCACAAACCGAGCCTTCGCCATTGAGCGGTGCCACGCGATGCATTGCTTTTTGCACCTCGACGAATGCGTTGCGTCGCTCCCACGGCACTTCGTCTTCGTCGATAGCGTCGAGGTGATCCTCGTAGGCCTTCATAAGTCTTTGTTTTATATGGCCATGACTGACCAATACCGAAACTGCGGCATGGAAATTATTTACGGGGTACGACATGTCTACTCCAGCGTTTAATTATTATTTGACCGCTTTTATCCTCTCGGAGCGGTTTCAATACGCTTTTTTTGAGTGACTACTTCCTGTAGTCCCGGTCCTCTAAGCCGGTAAATCCCTTCTTACTCTGTGGTCTTTCAACTACCTGCGTACGTTTCTTATAACAGACATTCAAAGAGTCACGCAAATCAGCCTGCTCTCAAGCTACGATTTAATGACCTGATTTCGTGATCTCAATACTCCATTGTTCGTCGCCAAGTTCCTTATTGGATACGAACAGAGA
>CAYWYT010000293.1:0-3488 GCA_964462665.1 uncultured Woeseiaceae bacterium
GGCAAAAAAAAACCCGCCAGGAATCTCCTCGCGGGTTCGATGACAATGTCCGTACTTTATTAACTAGCCGGTACTATCGCCATTCGCACCCACGCACCTCTGGCGCGCCATATATTTTATGTGTTTTTTCATATCGATCGAGTCGATACGTTGGCACATTACGTAGGTGGCAAAAAATCGCATGCACGGAGTAGAGCGAACCTGCCGCAAAACGTCAAGTTTTGAGCGGCATTCGCAAGCATCTATTCATCCCAGGGCGGAGGAATGGTTACCGCACCTGCAGACGCTGAGGACACTTCTGCCCGGTACTTCGCTAGCGCGCCTACTCTCACGGACGAAGGCGGCCGGCACCATTTGGCTCGTCTCTGCGCCATCTCTGCGTCGCTCACTGCGACGTTGATCTGATTTTTCTGCGCGTCGATAGTGAGTATGTCGCCATCCTCAAGCAAAGCGATCGGGCCTCCTATTGCCGCCTCAGGTGATACGTGGCCAACAACGAAGCCATGACTTCCGCCCGAAAAACGACCATCGGTGATCAATGCAACGTCAGACCCAAGCCCCTTGCCCATGATGGCACCCGTCGGGCTCAGCATTTCACGCATACCCGGTCCGCCTTTTGGCCCTTCAAAGCGGATAACCACCACGTCACCGGCAGCGACCTCGTCCGCCAGGATGGCTTGTAGCGCGTCCTCCTCTGACTGAAACACCCGCGCCCTGCCCTCAAAGGTTAATCCTTCCTTCCCGGTAATTTTCGCGACGGACCCGTCAGGTGCGACATTGCCGTACAAAATAGACAAGTGGCTATCGGCCTTAATCGGCGTCGCGAAATCGCTGATAATTTCCTGACCTTCCGGGTAATCACCAACATCAGCGAGATTCTCCTGCAAAGTCTTGCCGGAAACGGTCATGCAATCACCATGCAAGAGCCCTTTGTCGAGCATTCTCTTCATCAAGGGCTGGATGCCGCCGATCTCGATTAATTCCGACATCATGTACTTGCCACTCGGCCTGAGGTCAGCGAGGACCGGAACTCTGGCACCGATATCGGTGAAATCGTCAAGAGAGAGCGGAACATTACATTCCCGCGCCATCGCAATTAGGTGCAACACGGCATTTGTTGATCCGCCTAAGGCTATTACAACCGAAATCGCATTTTCGAAGGCCTTGCGGGTCATGATGTCCAGCGGCTTAATATCGTTCTTGATTAAGTCAACAACGGCGGCCGCCGCACGACGACAATCGTCGATTTTGGCGTCCGAGACTGCTTCTTGTGAGGAGCTATCGCTCAAACTCATGCCAAGGGCTTCAATTGCCGATGCCATAGTGTTCGCCGTGTACATGCCGCCACAGGCACCCGGGCCCGGAATTGCAGTTTGTTCAACTTCGAGTAACTCTGCGCCGCTTATCTTACCGCTAGAGCGCGCACCGACCGCTTCAAATACAGACACGATATCGCGGCGCTTTGCGCCTGGCCGAATTGTGCCTCCGTAAACAAAAACAGCGGGTCTGTTGAGTCGCGCCATGGCCATGACGCAGGCAGGCATATTCTTGTCACAGCCGCCGATCGCAACCAGGCCATCAAAACCCTCTGCTGCGGTTACGGCTTCGATTGAATCTGCAATGATTTCACGAGACACCAGCGAGTAGCGCATGCCGGCGGTTCCCATGGAGATGCCGTCCGAAATGCTGATGGTGTTAAAAACGACGCCCTTGCCCCCGGCTGCATCCGCGCTGCGGGCCGCCTCATCCGCCAATTCACGAATGTGCATGTTGCACGGCGTGGTCATGCTCCAGGTGGAGGCAATGCCGATTTGCGGTTTTGAAAAATCGGCTTCGGTGAATCCGACGGCGCGCAGCATTGCCCTGCTAGGTGCTTGCTCGTCCCCATCGACAACGACGCGCGAATAGCGTCGCAATTCTTTCTCTTCCATTCCAATTGCCTCGAATTATCCCTGCCAGTTGCGGCAGTTTAGCAACGAAAGGGAACGGCGTCAGGAGTCGTCGTCTCTGATGATCACAGCAGTGTATGAGTAGACTTCCTCTTCGGCGTCCGGATCACTGGAGAGCAATTCGACTCTGAAAGCCTCGTTGTCTTCAAAGGCAAAGTCCTGCACCAGAGGGATCAGCAGTCTGGCAGTGCGTTGTCCTGGTGCGAATTCAATCGTGCCGTTACCGGGGGCGAAGTAATCCTCGCCCTGAGTAGCCGTAACATCGCGTAGTCGATAATTTACGAGCAGCGAGGTGTTGTCCGGATTAAACCGCAAAATATCGATCTGTACTGCGGGGTCACGTTCACGCACTGTCATCTGAGTGGTTGCGAAGGCGACTTTATTGGCAGGCATCGTTGCCTCAAATGCGCGCTGATCATCATCCTCAAGAATTACTGTAATCGTCGCTAGCTCGAAGGTTGCTGCACCTGCTTCCCGGAGTCGCAAGGTCGACTGCTGATCAGCTTCGCGCGACACGTCCTGCGCCATAGATAAGGTGAGTCTGGCGTGGCTTTGTCCTGCCGGAAAGGTCAGTGTTTCGCCGTCGACGATAGTGTATTGCCGGCTCACCCAGGGCGAGCGATTGCCGCTGAAGCCTGACTCTTCCACTCGTAACGTGAGGGGCAATGCGACGTCCGCGCGAATCACATCAATCGTCGCAACATCACCGCCCTCACGAAGAACGACCGAGCGTGTATCCACCGCCGACCTATTCAGATCAATATGTAGCTCAGCAGTCGCCGGCGTAAGCGTTGCGAAGTCCACTAGTGCCGGCTCTGAAAGTCCATCCTCGATGACTATTTCTTCAAGCAGAGCCGAATCCGCAGGACTTTCCCTGGGCTCGAATTCCGCAACGATAATCTCTTCGAGCGCGGCCTCCTCTATTGCGATTGGCAATTCCGCGAGCTCTTCGTTTTGCCCTGCATTAGCCGCAGCATCTTCTTCGGGCACAACGGTGTTCAGTTGCGCCTCTTCAACTTTTACAATTGCAGGCTCTGGAAGAGCAGGCAACTGAACCAGGTCCGGCTCATCGGGTAGGAATTGGTCCTTCAGATTATCCAAAAATCCGAATTGATACGCAGCGCCGCCCAGTAAACCCAGCAATACAATCAGGCCCGCGATCCATCCACCGGAGCCATGCGAATCATCATCAAAATCCAGGTCATCTCGCGGCGGAATGATAAGAGCGATGCCGTTATTGCGGTCAAGATCAAGAGCGTCGAGAAACTCCTGCATCGACACATAACGAGTGATACGCGAATACGACAGTGCCTTTTTCAATACCTTCCAGCGCGCATTGTCCAATCCATGCGGGCACTGCGGTTTCATGCCTTCTTCGGCAGCTTCAGCTGCATTGCGCGGGCCGAATACGCGATAACCTGCTAACAACCGATACATCAAACAGGCAAGGGAAAAGACATCATCCGTGGGTGTGGGATCCTCGCCGGTCAAGACCTGCATGCTTGAATATGCGGGGGTCAATAAACCCAGAACGCCTGG
>CAYWYT010000294.1:0-3479 GCA_964462665.1 uncultured Woeseiaceae bacterium
CCTCTTCAATGCAGCGCTCAAGAATCGCCGCATCATTCAGGGCCTTGTCCTCTCGAACCCAGCGAGCGACATCGGCACGCAAACCGAATTCTGCCTCAAGCGCCTGCATCAGACCTTCTGCATCCCATTGTTCTTCGAGGCTGCCGGGCGGAATATGTTGTGCGACGACATTTGCGACTACTTCATCGCGAATAGCCGCGACTGAATCTTCAATCTCGTCAGCCTCCATGAGCTCGGAACGCTGATGGTAAACAACCTTACGTTGATCGTTGGCAACGTCATCGTATTCCAGCAAGTTTTTGCGAATATCGAAGTTATGCGACTCAACCTTGCGTTGCGCACGTTCGATTTGCCGCGACAGCAACTTACTTTCTATCGCTTCGCCTTCGCGCATTCCGGCGCGACCCAGCAGAGATTTAGTCCGCTCGGGATCGCCAAATATGCGCATCAGGGTGTCTTCCATGGACAAATAGAATCGGGACGAACCCGCATCGCCCTGGCGACCTGAGCGACCTCTGAGCTGATTATCGATGCGTCTTGATTCGTGCCGCTCCGTACCGATGATATGCAAACCACCCGACTCAAGAACGGCATCGTGTCGTAGCTGCCATGCGGCGCGAATTTCAGCTTCACTGCCACCCTCTCCTGCAGCTTCTATCTCCGCGTCCAGATTGCCGCCGAGTACGATGTCAGTACCGCGGCCAGCCATATTGGTTGCGATGGTGATTCCTCCCGGGCGACCGGCTTGCTGCACCACTGTTGCTTCGCGCTCATGCTGCTTCGCATTGAGCACCTCATGTTCGATCTTGCGTTCCTTCAGAAGAGACGCCAGCAGTTCGGAGGTTTCGATCGACGTGGTACCGACCAACACAGGCTGGCCGCGCTCGCGACAATCGCAGACGTCGTCAAGAATCGCTTCGAATTTGTCATTCTGTGTCAGATAAACAAGATCAGCAGCGTCTTTGCGCACCATTTCGCGGTGCGTTGGAATAACTACAACTTCCAGCCCGTAGATCGATTGAAATTCGAAAGCTTCCGTATCGGCCGTGCCTGTCATGCCCGACAAGTTGCTGTAGAGACGAAAGAAATTCTGGAACGTGATCGACGCGACAGTCTGATTCTCCTGTCGAATCGCTACGCCTTCTTTCGCTTCAACCGCCTGATGTAATCCGTCCGACCAGCGGCGGCCAGGCATAGTGCGACCCGTGAATTCATCGACGATTACGACTTCACCGTCCTTGACGATGTACTCGACATCACGCTGGTAGATCGCATGCGCTCGAAGCGCCGCGTTCAGGTGGTGCAGTAAGCGGATGTTGCCCGCGTCGTAAAGACTATCGCCCTCCTCCAGCAAACCAGCCCGGGCCAACAGACTCTCGACCTTCTGATGACCGTCCTCGGTCATGTGCGTCTGCTTGGCTTTCTCATCAATGGTGTAGTCACCACGTACGGCGAGTTTGCAGGACACGACCTTGCCACTCTCCTCCACCGCCAGTACATCCATGTCACGCCCTTCTGCGATGTCGACGGCCTCGTCAAGACTCATGATCTCGCTTTGCGAGCCATCCTCTCCGGCGACGGAGATCGCAGCACCCTTTTCGTCCTGCAGCGACACCTTTTTGGCGATGATCTCGTAATTACTCGGCGCTTCGGACTCTTCATGGACGATGAGTTTAGGGATCAGCTTGTTGATATGACCGTATAGTTCGGTACTCGATTCGGCCGGCCCCGAGATAATTAGCGGCGTACGTGCCTCATCAATCAGAATAGAATCGACCTCATCCACAATCGCGAAATTCAGTTTGCGCTGTGCTTTGTCTTGCAGAGAAAACGCAAGATTGTCACGTAGATAGTCGAAGCCTAATTCGTTGTTGGTCGCGTAGGTAATATCGCTGCTGTAAGCCGCGCGCTTTTCTTCTTGTGTCTGCCCACTACGGGTAACGCCAACTGTCAGGCCGAGAAACTCGTAGACCGGTCGCATCCAGTCCGCATCGCGCTGTGCCAGGTATTCGTTGACAGTAATTATGTGTACGCCATCGCCACTAATTGCGTTCAAATACGCGGGTAGCGTCGCTACAAGTGTTTTACCTTCACCGGTGCGCATCTCGGCGATATTGCCGTCGTGCAGCACCATGCCACCGATCAACTGTACGTCGAAAGGCCGCATCCCGAGCGCTCGCACAGCTGCTTCTCGAGCAACTGCAAAGGCCTCTGGCAGTAGATCGTCCAATCCCTCGCCATCGCTATACCGAGTTTGAAGCTGGCCTGTCTTCGCGCGCAATGCAGCGTCATCGAGCGCCTTGAGGCCCTCTTCAAGCGCATTGATCTTGTTAACGGTCTTTGTATATTGGCGCAGCATTCGCTGGTTGCGACTGCCGAAAATACGGGTCAAGAAATTAGCCACTTAGGCTCCTAAAACTCATGGGCACACAGAGCCCGGTATTCTATCGAATCTGGCGATCTATGGGTGATTTCCCGGATATCAATGACCCGGACTTGGCTACCGCAAAAATTTAATTGGTGGATTCGCGAATGAAATTCACCGGATTGACACGATGCCCGCCCTTGAGGACCTCAAAATGCAGGTTCGGTCCGGTTGCGCGACCAGTCTCTCCCATCCGGGCGATGGGCTGGCCTTTCTTAACCTCGTCACCAACGGCGACAAGATTCTCTGAATTGTGTGCGTAGCGTGTCGCATAGCCGTTGCCATGATTTATTTCAACCATAATGCCGTAGCCATAGCGATCGGCCGACCAGGAGACCACGCCAGCCGCAACTGCCACGACTTCGGCGCCGTGTTTACCGGCAAAGTCGATGCCCGTGTGGTTTGCAGCTTTCCCTGTAAACGGGTCAGTCCGCTTGCCGAAATAGGATGATATCCAGCCAGAACCAACAGGACGCCCTTGCGGATAAACGCGCTCACTAAGATCCTGGTTCATCAGAACACCTTCGAGAGCCCAAAGTTGCGCTTCGCGATTATCCAGTTGATAGTTGAGTGACTGCATTTGGTCAACAACTTCCGGTACAGCAATGTTGGATCCAGCGCCTACCGGCTCCTCCGGACCACCAAGAGCAGGAACAGAATCGAAATCGAACTCTCCGTCCTCGAGGTCAGCCATACCCGTCAATCGTCGTCCCAGCGCATCCAGTCGGATTACGCGTGCGTTCATTTGTGCGATGCGAATAGCGAGCGCATCCAGCGTATCTTCATTTGCCTGACGAATAGTATCGATATCATCGCGTTGCTGATAAAGCTGTTCGGCCAGTTCCACGGCCGCATCCTGGCTGACGCCTGAAGCGTTTTGTGCCGAGAACCAATAGCCGCCGGCAAAACCTGCGCTGCAAACTGCGGCAGCAAAACCAACAGTAGCCACCCAGGCCGCAGGGCCGGCCAAATTAAGCTGTCTGGGCTTGCCGAAGCCCCTGCCAAAAATAACTACATTCATCGAGCAAACCTCAAGGGTTTTTGCGGTTGTGTT
>CAYWYT010000295.1:0-3443 GCA_964462665.1 uncultured Woeseiaceae bacterium
GGTTATCGGTAACAACGTGACCGTCGAACAAATTCACTGTGCGTTTCGCGTAGTCTGAGTGCGCCGACGAGTGCGTGACCATGACAATTGTCGTGCCTTCCTCGTTCAGTGAACGCAGCGTCTCCATCACTTCCTGGCCGTGTACTGAATCGAGGTTGCCGGTCGGCTCATCCGCAAGAATAAGAGGTTGATCGCCGACAACAGCGCGCGCAACGGCGACCCGTTGCTGCTGGCCACCCGATAATTGTCCCGGCATGTGTTTGGCGCGATGTGCAATGCCCATGCGATCCATAACATCGTCGACGCGTTTCTTGCGTTGTGCCGCCGGCATTTTGTGATACAGCAACGCCAGCTCGATGTTCTCCGAGACATTGAGTTCGTCAATGAGATTGAAGCTCTGGAAGATAAAGCCGATGTTCTTCTTACGAATCGCGCTGCGTTGCGACTCTGTGTACTTGGCGACATTTTCGTCGAAGAAGAAGTAGTCGCCGTCACTCGGGTTGTCGAGCAGTCCGACAATATTGAGCAGCGTAGACTTGCCGCAGCCCGACGGACCCATTATGGCGACAAAATCACCCTGACTGATTTCGAGATTAACGCCGTTCAAGGCGACAGTTTCGACTTCATCGGTCCGATAAACCTTGTACATGTCATGCAGCTTTAGCATTGGTCTTCCTCTAGTTGATTGTCAGTCGGTCCAGACCGACATAGCTTGTATAGGGCGATGTCACTACCTGCTCGCCGGGCTCTAACCCGTCGAGCACTTCAATAAAGTCGGTGTTGCGGCGGCCTAGTCGAACAGTGCGGCGCACGGCTTCGGCGCCATCCGCTGAAACAACAAACAGCCAGTTGCCGCCGGTCTCCTGGTAGAAAGAACCATTCGGAATCAGGATCGCGTCACTGTTATCGCCAAGTGTCAGTTTGAGCTGCAGCGTCTGTCCGCGACGCAGGCCAACAGGTTCATCTCCGAAGGTCATATCTACCTCGAACTGCCCGTTGTTGACTTGCGGATAGATTTTCGAGACCTGCAACTCAACGTCCCGATTGCCGTGCCCGGCAGTTGCGCGCTGTTGTAGGTCAACGCGACCCAGATAGTACTCATCGATACTAACGTTCAGCTTGTAGCCATCAGGGTCATCGATCTGCCCAAGGCGACCGCCACGTGCGATCGACTGACCAACTTCGATATTGAAACCGCTAAGCTTGCCAGCCACAGGCGCGCGCACATTGAGGTCATCTAGGTTTGCTCGAGCGAATCCGAGCCCGGCCTGTAGCTGTTCTCCTGCGTCGCGCAGTTGTTGCAGTTGTTGTGTCTGCATGCGCGAGTCGGTTTCCTGACTCTCGAGTGTCACGTCACGGCGATTGCCGTAGTAGGTTAGTTCGTCTTCGAGTTCGTCGATCGCCGACTGTGACACCAAATCTCTCGATGCCAATTCGCGCTGACGATCGATCGCCCGCTCCAGTCGCACGATCTGATAATCGATCTCAACCAGATTGCGTTTGTGCGACAGGCGGTTTTGCTCAAGCTGCAATTCGATCGTACGCATGTTGTTGAGTTGTTCTGTTACCGCCGCTTCCCGTCCGAGTACTTCCAACTGCAGGTTGGTGTTCGACAGCATCGCGATCGGATCGCCTGCCTCGACCACTGTTCCGTCCTCGATCAGTACTTTCTCAACCCGACCACCTTCTATGGCATCAAGGTAGACCGTACTTCTTGGGACCAGCCTGCCGCGTAGCGGAATGAAGTCCTCAAAGGTTCCGACTGTGGCGGTTGAAACGGAGATACGCTGTGCGTTGACGCTGAGGCTTCGCCCCCCGAGCAGTAACCCAGCCAGCCACCAAACAAAGGCAATGGCCAGAATCACCGCAACACCGTAAGCCACCTTACGGGCCGACGATGTACGCTTCTCTACGTGCCTATCCATTCCCTGCCCGGATATGTTGGCAGTGGGATTCGTCGGTTGCGCGGCTAGATTGCTGATTTTAGTCACTTCGTCGGATGTCCGTTGGGTGCTTGCCTATATACATAGCAAGTCCCGTGCCAAGTTAATAAGTAATTGATAAATAAAGGATTGACATGTAATCCTGTCAATCATAGTTCCAATTACTGTACGAATCCGGACACTCAGTGTACGATTCCGAACAGTAAGGAGACACATTTGGCCAGCAAAGACAGGAACGGCAACATTCTGGTCGTCGATGATGACGAGGATATTCTGACGGCGGGACGCATGTTGCTGCGCCGCCAGTTCGCGGAGGTAGTCACCTGCAGCCAGCCATCGCGTATTCCTGAGTTACTGCAACAACACAACTTTGATGTTGTTCTTCTGGATATGAATTTCGGGCCCGGCGAGTCCAGCGGTCAACAAGGGTTTGATTGGTTACAGCGGATTCTTGAAATAGACCCGACGCTGGTTGTCATCATGATCACGGCCCACGGCAGCGTCGATACCGTGGTTGAAGCGATGCGTCGCGGTGCAACAGACTTTGTCGCCAAGCCCTGGCAGAACGAAAAGATTGTGGCCACTGTTTCAACCGGAGTGCAGTTGCACAAGAGTCGAGTCGAAGCTCGTTTGCTGCGACAGGCCAATCGCGCCTTACTGGATGCTGCGACACCTACTGACAACGCCATCGTTGGTTCATCCACGGAGATGCAGAGTGTGCTTTCTATTGTCGAGCGCGCTGCTCCGACCGACGCCAACGTCTTAATTCTCGGTGAGAACGGAACTGGCAAGGAACTCATCGCTCGAGAACTACATCGCCAGTCGCAACGAGCCGAGCAGGTGTTCCTCACCGTCGACATGGGCTCGATCAGCGAGTCATTATTCGAATCTGAATTGTTTGGCCACAAGAAAGGATCCTTCACAGGAGCGGACGACGATCGAACAGGTCGTTTCCAGGCCGCACACGGCGGCACTATTTTCCTCGATGAGATCGGCAATCTCGCATTAGGTCTGCAGGCAAAACTTCTTCGTGTTCTCGAGGAACGCATGCTGACCTCCGTCGGTTCCGACAAGGCGCAGGCGATTGATGTTCGGGTTATTGCCGCTACCAATGTCGCGCTACCGTTATTGCGTGACAAGAAACACTTTCGCCCTGATCTGCTGTTTCGGCTGAATACGGTCGAAATAACCGTCCCACCACTGCGCGACCGGCGTGACGACATTCTGCCGATCGCGCATCACTACCTGAGCATTTACTCACGAAAATATGGCGACTCCAACAAGACTTTTTCAGCTGCGGCGGAATCCGCCATGGTTGCCTACCCGTGGCCAGGCAATGTGCGTGCCCTGCGTCATGCAATAGAACGGGCCGTAATATTGTGCAGTGGCGATGTGATCGAAAGTGACGATTTGCAGTTACAGCAAGGTGTAGAAGCGGCGAGTTCAGAACGACGATCTGTGGCGTTGAACCTGGATCAGGTCGAAAAGGAAACCATCGCT
>CAYWYT010000296.1:0-3443 GCA_964462665.1 uncultured Woeseiaceae bacterium
AACTCAACGAATTCCGCGAGCCGTTGGTTGATGTGGGTGGTACTTGTACCGATCCGCGAGCGGCCTCGGACAATGACTTGTTGTTTAGCACCGGCTGTTTTGAGGAAGTTGAGGACGCCGATACGGTAGATATCGATTATGCGCGGGTTTCTTTACGATCCCAGTTGACCGATAACTTCTCTGTACAGCTCAATTATCAAACGCAAAGTGATGAAATCGGCGCCAGACGCTCAACAACGCTAGGCAACAATGCCCAGACACCAGGATCTGCATTGTATTTCGAGTATGGCGACGACGACAGTGGTCAGGTCTTGCTCGAACCATCCGAGCGCGACGTGGAGATGGTCAACCTGGATATCGAATGGGATCTTGGTTTTGCGACGTTCACCTCCAGTACGTCTGCGCTTGATCACGAAGGTTCGGGCGAAAGCGATAACGGTGGCCTTTGGGCAAGTGGCGGCAGGGACTGGAACTTCAATTTTTACGGTGGTGCCTGGCAGCGACCGGCACAACGTGCGGAGCGCGGCTACGACGATGAGACCTTTGTTCAGGAATTCCGTTTGGTCTCGAATAGTTCAGACAGCAGCGTCGATTGGCTAGTAGGCGCGTTTTACATGGACCAGGACCAATCGGTCACTCAGCTTAGCTATAACCCCGGTATGAATCTCTTCAAGAACGCTTGTCGCGATACTGGCGATGTTGTTTGCACGGTCGGTGGTTTCTATGGCGGTTTCTGGCCGAGATTCTACGCAGGTGATCTGTCAGAAATCGACTTCGAATACATTCGTGACACCTCGTATGAGGAGACCGCGATCTACGGAGAAGTTACCTATCATTTCAGCGACAGGTTCCACTTGACCGGCGGCTTGCGCTGGTTTGATAACGATACTGTAAACGACGTCATTCTTGGTTTCCCACTGCCGCCGGGCTCCACGTCGCCCGCGGCACCGCAATCCACGGACAGCGACGATGATGTCCTGATTAAGGTGAACGCGTCCTGGGACATTAGCGATAGCACCATGATCTATGCCACTTATTCCGAGGGCTATCGCCATGGCGGTGCACAGTCATTGCCGAGCCTGGCCGACGGAGACCCGTTCGGTGAGCCGAACGCAGAGGCATTGCGAACGTTCGAGTCGGATTCGGTTCAGAACTACGAGCTCGGTATCAAAGGCGGCACTGATAGCTTTCGGTATACGGCATCGCTGTTCAATGTGGACTGGAACGATCCCCAGCTGAATACAACATCGTCATTTTATGGCTTTTATCTCGCAGCAAATGGCGATCAGGCCAACACCTCGGGTCTCGAGCTCGAATTGGAAGGCTATTTTGGTGATACCTTCCACTATCGAGTCGGTTACACCTATGTTGACGCTGAGCTTAGCAAGGACTTTGTATCGCCACAGACTGGCAATGTGGTTGCGCCGAAGGGTTCTCTTTTGCCCGGGGCTCCGGAGAACGTCATCAGTTTGAGCTTAGACGACAGCTGGAACCTGACATCGAATCTTGATCTCATAGTCGGTCTCAACGTGTACTCGCAGAGCAAGTCTGAGAATTTCATCAACCAGGACAGTGTTGTAAATGAAACCTACGATTCATTCTTGTTGGTTGGTGCTACGGCATCCCTGGCCTCAGACCACTGGATCGCAACCCTATATCTGAAAAACCTGACCGATGAGGCAGGCGCATCGGGTGGATTTGCGGCGACCGACTGGAGCACGGACACTGGTGTGTTCGAGAACTGGTACGGCAATGGCAATCGTCAGTTCATCGTTCAGCCGAAGACAATCGGCCTGAAGCTCACCTACAATTTCTAGCCGTCAACGAGCAAGGAAGCCCGGCATCATGTGCCGGGTTTTTTTGTTTGGCGGGTATCTAGTATGTTAGCGACCATGAACAATGGTGAAACCGAATCCTCGGCTATTGAGGCGGCGCGTGCACTCGAATCTCAAGTGTGGCAGTCGTTAGCTAAAAACGAAGTAAAACAAGCCGCCGCTACCTGTGAGCAGCTGAACCGCAGCTACCCGGATTTCGGTTCCGGTTGGTATACCTGCAGCCATTTAGCGACGAAACTGGATAATCAGGCCGGTGCTCTCGCCGCAATTGAGAAGGCGCTGTCGATCGACCAAAAAAACGTCGCGTGGCGCTTGCAGAAAGCGATGTGTCTTGCGCGTCTTGGCCGTATGGACGATGTCGGTGCGGAGACTGAGGCGCTTTCATTGGCGGAGATGAAGTCGGCTTATCAATGTTCCGCCCTCGGCATGTTGCTGACCCAGCTCGGTCGTCGCGAGAAAGCGGTGGAGCTGTATCAAAAGGCAGCCGCGCTCGAGCCCGATGAATCGCGGCATTTCTACAACGTCGCCTGCTTGCAGCGATCGCTGGGTGATCTTGATACGGCGGAGCAGAATTTCGATACTGCAATACGCCTGAATTCATCCGACTACGAGTCGTACAAGATTCGATCAGACTTGCGCAAGCAAACATCTGAGCGAAATCACGTTGCCGAGTTGGAACAGCTGTTGGAAAAAGGGATCAAAGAGGAACGCGGGCGGGTGCAGGTCTGTTATGCGCTGGCAAAGGAGTTGGAGGATCTGGGTGAGGCGGATCGCTCATTTCATTTTCTAAAAATGGGCTCGGATCGCCGCCGTGAATTGATGAAATACGATGTCGCACGAGATTTGGAAACGATAGAGGCGATCAAGACGACATTCTCTGCGGATGTATTCAGGAGGGTGGACGGCGGCAGCGATAACACGGAAGCGATCTTTATTCTCGGTATGCCGCGAACCGGGACAACACTGGTAGAGCGTATTCTCGCCAGCCATAGCGATGTCTTTGCTGCCGGTGAGCTGAACAATTTTGCGATGCAGTTGACGACCATGATGCACGCGCGAAATGTTGACAAGAAGATGTCCCGCGATGAAATGGTTGCTTTGTCTGCGAGCCTGGACTTCGAAAAACTCGGGGCTGCATACCTGCAAAGTACACGGCCGTTCACCGGGCACACGGCAAGATTCATCGACAAGATGCCGCTTAACTATTTGTACGTCGGTCTGATTCACCTGGCATTACCGAATGCGAAAATTATTAACCTGCATCGAGATCCAATGGATACTTGCTATGCGGTCTACAAACAGCTCTTTGTTGATGCGTACCCGTTTTCCTATGATCTTGGGGAACTGGCCAATTACTATGTTGCATACCATCAATTGATGGAGCACTGGAATGCGGTGCTGCCTGGTGTAGTTCATACCGTGAATTATGAAGACGTTGTTAAGGATCTCGAAAACGAGTCTCGACAACTTCTGGAATATTGTGATTTGGAGTGGCAAGCGCAGTGCCTGAAGTTTCACGAGAACAAAGAGGCTTCAACGACCGCGAGTACGGCGCAGATTCGGCGGCCGGTTTATCAGAGCTCGATCGGTAACTGGCGCAAGTACGAA
>CAYWYT010000297.1:0-3435 GCA_964462665.1 uncultured Woeseiaceae bacterium
GTGGCGCTGTCTCGCTAAACCAGGGGCTTTGCACTTTGCTCCATGTCGGCCCGGCAGATGCGACTGCCGCAGCCAACAATCCCAGCGCAATACCGTCCACCGGTTTGAACCAGGAACTGGACGAACGCCCGGTCGTCAATGCATCTTGTAAGTGCGGAGCAACAACCCCCGTTACCAGCTCTGATGTAACGCTCTGTCTTCGGACCAGCCACCAAACGAAAAGCACCGCTGGCACAGCGAGTAACCAAAGCGGACGGATAAAGTGAAATAGTTCGAGGTTCATCGCGCACTCACTACGCGTCGGCGACGAGTGCCAAGCAGCAGCAATAAGTATGTCACCAGCGATATGATCAACGCTGCACCGGCCGGCCAATGCAGCAAGGATTTGCGCGGGCGCCACTCCGTCGTTTTGACATCGGCTACCGCGAGTTCATCGATTCGTGCGTATACCTGTTGCAGCGAGGTTTCATCCGTGGCCTCAAAAAAAGCGCCTCCGGTCCGCGACGAGACGGACTCAAGTGCCTCGAAGTCCACCTTGTCCTCTCCACTGGCCTCAGTATCGCCAACACCAATTGTATAAATCGCGATGTCGTTCTCTGCAGCGATCGCCGCTGCGTTGATCGGTGTCATCTTGCTGGCCGTGTCATTGCCGTCGGTCAACAAAATCAGCAATTGATCGTCGAGCTCACTGGACTCAAAGGTTTTTATAGCCAAACCGATCGCGTCGCCTATCGCGGTACGTGGGCCAGCCATGCCTACTTCCATTAGATCGACCAGCGCCCGCGCGCTCTTTAGATCACGCGTAAATGGCAATTGCAGATACGCCTTGTCGCCGAAAACGATGAGTCCGATGCGATCGTCGCTGCGTTCCGCAACAAACTGGTCGACTACACGTTGTACGCCGTCAAGGCGTCGCGACATCGTGCCGTCCTCGTCGGGAAAATCCTTGTAGTCCATGGACGCAGATAAATCGATCGCTAGCATGACGTCGCGCGCAGCCTCGGTACGAACGATTGGATCGCCGATCAATTCCGGTTTCGCCAGAGCAACAACTAACAACGACCAAACCAGAACCGATGCGATACGTTGCAGCCAGCGACGCCGCAAGATCATCGCACCGCTCTCTGCCTCGACACCGAGCGCCGCAACAGTCTCTTCGAAGAATGGAATTCGCAAGGCGCTGACTTTTTCGCGATGCGGTGGCAACAACCACCATATGAGCAACGGCAAAGGCAGTGCCAACAATGCAAATGGATACGCTAACTCAAGCACGATGCACCTGAATCCATCGCTTAGCTGGCACTAACAGATCTTGGCCGTTCGCAGCTTTTGAATATGCAGCACTGCCCAGCGCGTCGGCATTGCGCTCGATCAGGCTATCGTTTCCGGACGAGTGCCGTAAGAAATCCGCCCACTCCTTACCGTATAGGTCTGCGACCTGATTACGCTCAAACGCGGCCAGCGCGGTGCGTTTGAGTAGTGTGGCAATAGCGTACGCCATAGCTGCTTGGTCGAGCATTTGTTGCTGAGCAATCTGGCGAAGCTCAGCCAGTGCCTCACGTCGATATCGATTACGCCGCCAATGCTGAATTCGGTTCCAGATGATCAGGCCGGTAACTGTCGCCAACCAAACCGCGACGACGCTCCAGCCGATGGTCTGCGGTGTCCACGCTACCGGCTCAGGACGAACGAGATCGTGCATGCGATCCAGCAACTGCGGAAGATTGAGTCCCTCGAAGCCAGTCATCGGATGCGTCGTTGCGGCGCAGCGCTTGCCAGTAGTCGTCGAATTTGTGGCAGGGTTTCCTCTCCTGCACTAAGTGGCACAACCGACAGATTGATTTCCGTTTGCCAGCTCATGATTGTTTTCAAACGTTGGTCGTTGAATTCCTGAATCACCGCTTTGGTTGAATCGGACCCCAGATCAATTTCCGCCTGCTGCGTGGAATCGCCGAGGACCGCTTTGGTATGGGACTGCAAACCGACGGCCGCAGGATCATGGACGTGCATCAATATGAGGTCATTGTGTTTTGCGATACGACTAAGGTAACGATGGGTGTCGTCATCAATACCGGCGAAATCACTCATCACGACGACGAGGTGATCGTGATGTGCCAATCGGGCGGCACTGTGCAACACATCGTTTAGGGTTTTTCCTGTCTTACCAACGACACGATCGGCGTTCAAACCAGAGTTGATTCTGGCGATCGCTTCAAGCAGCGCATAGACGGCGCGGCGACTGCGCTTCGGCTTGAATTCAACATGCTCGTCATCGCCAAAAACGATGCCACCTACTCGGTCACCCGCTCCCAGGATGCGAAATGCGGCGATGGCTGCTGCTTCTGCTGCGCTAACCGATTTCATGTTCAGTTCGGAGCCGAAAAACATCGACATACGCTGATCAACGACGATCAATGCAGGCCGATCACGTTCCTCAGTAAACACGCGGACGTGCGGCTTACCCGTTCGCGCTGTCGCTTTCCAATCGATCGACCGAATATCATCACCAGGAAGATAGTCACGCATTTCTTCAAAATTCAGTCCACGGCCGCGCAATCGAGATGCATGCCGGCCGTTCAAGACGCTCGCAGACGGTTGCTGTGGCAGAAAGTTCAGACCGCGCGCTTGTCCCTGCAATTGGCGCAGGTGAGTAAGCGACACGTGGATACGTGGATCATCGCTCATGGTGTTACGGCAGTGCGACCTGCTCGAGCAACGTATCGATGACCTTGTCGGCAGAAACGCCGTCCCCCTGTGCTTCGTAGGACAACATCAGACGATGTCGCAGCACATCATTAGCAACCGCTCGTACATCACCAGGATCAACGAAATCCTTACCTCTCATCCAGGCATACGTACGACTGCACTTGTCGAGAGCGAGTGATGCACGTGGACTGCCACCGACGTCGATCCAACGATCAAGATCTTCGCTGTATTTGTCCGGCGTACGCGTGGCATAAACCAGGTCCGCCATATAGCGTTGCACAGCATCGGATACGTGTATCGCTGCAATTTCCTTGCGCGCTGCAAAAACTGCGTCCTGCGAAATCAATTCGCGTTTTGGCTGCGGTTCTTGTTGTTCGCCAAGGTTCTTCTCTGACTCCTCGTCGCGCACGAGTCCGATGATACGTACCTCATCTTCAACTGACGTGTAACTAATATTGATGTGCATAAGGAATCGATCGAGCTGCGCTTCGGGCAGCGGATAAGTCCCTTCCTGCTCAACTGGATTTTGCGTTGCCATGACCATAAACAGCGGTGGCATTTTGTGCGTCGTACCAGCAACCGTAACCTGCCGCTCTTCCATTGCCTCGAGCATTGCAGCTTGTACCTTCGCTGGAGCTCGGTTGATTTCATCACCCAATACGATATTGGCAAAAATCGGGCCGGCCTCAAAACGGAACTCGCCCGCGCCATCCTTTTGGTAGTACACCT
>CAYWYT010000298.1:0-3404 GCA_964462665.1 uncultured Woeseiaceae bacterium
ACGATTGGAGTTGGGGAGTTACGGCGTCAGTGAATCATCGGGTGATCCCATCGCGCACGAGAGGCTGCTACTGATCCCATGGGCTCGCATGTGACCGGCGAAAGTCAGCATAGGCTAACCGCGTCGGTCCCAGCACCCGCAAGAAGCCGGGTGGCATGCTGTTCACGCCTGGTCACTCGCGGGAGAGAACACACTCCGTTCGGCCCGCGGTGATAAACTTCGTCGGATGATTCTCCTCTTCGATCGCTACTAAACCCATGGACTTTCAGTGGGTCGCCATTGCCCTTGGGGATGTCGTGTGGGTTGCGGCTGCCTTTGTATTGGGCATGGCATCTCGATCGGTCGGCCTACCCCCGCTGGTCGGGTTTCTCGCGACCGGTTTTCTTCTTAGTGCGTTCGGGATTGCCAGTGGCGAGGTGTTGCAGAAGTTCGCAGATATCGGCATCACCTTGTTGCTGTTCACTGTTGGACTAAAGCTCAACCTGCGTACACTGGCGGGGCCGCAAGTGTGGGCGGTTACCGCTTTGCACATGTGGATAATCGTTGTCGTCTTTGGACTGTCGATCTACGGCTTAGCGATTCTCGGCGCACCTTTGGTTGCGAATTTAGGGTTGTCGCAGTCGTTACTCGTCGCTTTCGCGCTGAGCTTTTCGAGTACGGTCTACGCCGTCAAAGTGCTGGAAGAAAAGGGCGAGATGTACTCGCTGCACGGTCGCATCGCGATTGGCATCTTGATTGTTCAGGACCTGGCGGCGGTCGCATTCCTGGCATTCTCCATCGGCAAGTGGCCGTCGCCCTGGGCCGTTCTGCTTCTCTTAAGTTTCTTGCTGCGGCCGCTATTGCATTGGTTACTGCAACAGGTCGGTCGCGGTGAACTCCTTGTGTTGTACGGTTTTTTGCTCGCCTTAGGCGGTGCTGAGGTGTTCGAGCTGGTTGGGCTAAAGGGCGATCTTGGCGCATTGGTTTTCGGTGTTTTCATCGCGAACCACTCCAAGGCCGAGGACTTGGCCAAGACCATGTTGGGATTTAAGGACTTATTCCTACTCGGGTTTTTTCTTTCCGTAGGCATGTATGGACATCCGTCGCTTGAGTCTATTGTCATTGCGCTGTTGCTTTCGCCCTTCGTACTTTTCAAATCAGCGCTATTCGTTGGGCTGCTGTCTGCATTCAAATTACGTGCGCGCTCGTCGCTGATGACGTCACTCAATCTGAGCAACTACAGTGAGTTTGGCCTGATCGTCGCCGCAATTGGTGTTGTGAACGGCTGGCTCGAAGCCCAGTGGCTAACAGTGTTGGCGCTGGCACTTGCATTTTCATTTGTAATCGCCGCCATTCTTGGTTCTAGTGCGAATGACATTTATGCCCGTTTGAGAGTTCCATTACGCCGGCTACAGCGACGCGAACGTCTCGTTGATGATCATCCAATTGAAATTGGCGATGCCAAAGTTGCAGTCATCGGTATGGGCGGTGTCGGCACCGGTGTCTACGATAAGTTACGCGACGTCTACGGTGCGGCGGTCGTTGGTATCGATATTGATCCGGTAACGGTAAAGAACCAAACTGCGACCGGTCGAAATGTTTTGCTCGGCGATCCGAGTGATGCCGATTTTTGGGATCGCGTTCAAGCGACGCACACTCTCGAACTGGTTTCATTAGTCTTGCCGAAAATATCCACAAGCCTCAACGTTCTTGAACAACTCAAGGCGGCGTCATTCACGGGTCGAGTCGCCGCGATTGCGCGATATCCAGACGAAGTCGAGGCGCTAAAAGACGGCGGTGCGCTGATCGTCTTCAATATCTATACAGAAGCGGGCGCAGGATTTGCCGCACATGTAATCGCTGAGATTCCCAAGTACTCGTCGCGATAGTTCGTCGAAGCGGCAGCAGTGCCACCGATCTATTAATTCGGTATGGATTTCCCAGAAAACGCTGTGTCGGTAGGCAACTAGTCCAATTGAAGAAAAGAAAGGTCAGCCTACTGGCTACGAACCAGGCGGGTTGCTCAGCAGGCTTCTACGTCCGGATCCATAAACGAGTAGGCCTCTTTGACGGCTGGCCGCTCCTGTATTCGTGCAAACCAATCGGCGAGTCGCGGTCGTTTATCGGCAGCAACCTCAGCGCCATAGCCATTTGCCTGGAAGCGTTCCACAAAAGGTAGCACCGCAATGTCGGCGAGTGAGTAAGTAGCACCCGTCATCCATGGGCCGCGCTGCAGGTCATTCTCCATCATGCTCAGCTGATCAATCACACGTTCGACCGCGAATGCCACAACGTCATCTGCAATTCCGTCGGCATTGTGTATCTCATCATGGCGTCGCTGCAGGTCTGGTTGCGATCGTACTTTTGCCATCAGCGCTTCATGACCGTGTTGCTTCTCGTATTCGCCCCAGCGGTGCGCGTGGTGGTTGTTATGCGAAATCAAGTGCATGTTCTTGTGCAACACATGCTCCGACTTGTCCATCCAGACCCGCATGTTGGCACGTTCCCAGGTGTCGTCCGGTCGCAGCGCCGGTCCTTCGAAGGTCTCTTCGATGTACTCGAGGATGGCGTTGGACTCGATAACGATTCGACCGTCATGGTCCATTGCGGGAACCACACCATTCGGGTGAATCTTCACGTACCACGGTTCCCAGTTTTCGAACTGGTGTAAATCGATATGCACGCTGTCCCAATCGACGCCTTTCTCGGCCAGTGTGGTTCTGGCTTTGCGTGAGCAGGTTGATCCCCACCAGTGATATAAAATAACGCTCATTTCGATGTCTCCATAACTAGTTTTGCCACGCGTCTGTCGGTAAGCGGCCTGCAATTTCTATTGAGTCGGGTGTGTAGAAGTAGTGACGGAAAGAGGCGTTTCCGCCGGTATACATTGGGTGCGGTTCGGTTACAAAGTGTGGCGAGACGTACTCCCAGACGATTTCACCCTCTAAAGTAACTTCAATAATTCGGCCCTTGATGCCCTCAAGAATTGAGGTATTGCCTGATTCCAGTCGTTGGGCGTTACTGATGAACCAACTAAAGAATGAAAAGCTCGGCGTTCCGGCATATTGCCAAACTGGCATTTTGGTGTTCGGATCAAGTTCGATGACGCGTGAGCCCGCTTCCGGACCGACGCCAAGAACATTCGCGCCATTGGCGAAGAACAGCAGGTTGCCATTTTCCAGCATGTAAACGCTGTGCTGCTGACCATAGTCGTAGTCGCATAGCTGCCATCGGAATTTCTTCGTCTTATAGTCGATTATCGCCATCAAATGGTTGTAGCGAAAATTGATCAATACATCACCGTTAGCTAGCTGCGTAATGCAATTTGCGTGACACCACTCGTGTCGCGGGCACATCGGATTTAGAGGAAAGTCGTACATTTCTTCGCAGTCCTCGGCTCGCCACTCCCAGACCACGGTGCCATC
>CAYWYT010000299.1:0-3398 GCA_964462665.1 uncultured Woeseiaceae bacterium
CTGCGCTCATATGCGCAGAAAAACCCCAAGCAGGAATACAAGCGCGAAGCATTTGAAATGTTCGGCGCGATGCTTGACTCGGTGAAACACGACACGATTAGTATCCTCGCCCGAATTCAGATCAAGGGTGAGGAGGAGCTGGACGACACGGCCGAAAGACGGCGGGCTGCTGCAGCAATGAAGTTCCAGCATGCGGAGGCGTCAGCCCTCGGCGGGCCGCAGGAACCGCAACCTGGTCCGGGCCAGCAACCTGCTCGCGCAGCCGCACCGAAAAGTGAGCCAATCGAAACGTTCAAGCGCGATGCTGCCAAGGTCGGTCGAAACGAGCCTTGTCCTTGCGGCTCCGGTAAAAAATATAAACAGTGTCACGGCAAGCTTGGTTAGACCGGATACGAGAATGATTCACTTGCACGTCGCAGCCGGCATCCTGCGCAACGCCGCTGGCGAAGTACTCATTGCGGAACGAATTTGCGATGGGCCATTCAACGGCCTGTGGGAATTTCCGGGCGGTAAGATCGACACGGATGAGACTTCTGCGGTCGCGCTGCGGCGCGAACTTCGCGAGGAACTCGGCATCGAAGTAACCACGGCTGAGCCGTTCATGCGGTTGTCGCACGAATACCTGGACCGGACGGTCGATCTCGAATTCTTCCTGGTCAACGACTGGGATGGCGATCCCGATGGTCTGGAAGGTCAGGGCCTTCGCTGGGTTACTGTTTCGCAGCTGGATGCGGCAGAGTTACTGCCCGCCGACGCGCCACTCGTAGAGGCACTACGCAAAGCCGGCTAGCAGATGCTCAGCTGAAAGGGCACGTCGTGGCCGGTTTGAACTGCGCGACTATCCAGAGTGGACCACTCCAGAAAACGTACCGTAAAGCGGTGCTGACTGCCGCTGATTTCCGGATATAGAGTGCTGTCCTGCAGCAAATTGACACGCAAGAGACGGCAATGAGCGTCTTTTTGCATGCTGTGCTGATACATACCGTCAATCGCGACCTTATCCACGGCCTGAGCACTTTGCCGGATTAGCCAGAGCACTTCGGTCACGGCATCGGACAACGGCCGAATTGCCCCGATCCAAACCTCCATGTCAGCACTGCGCCGTGTAAACGACTGGCGCAGCCAATGGCTGTACTCAGGAAGGTCAAATTCGCAGGTGCCTCCCGGAATCGCGCTGCGGTTCTTGATGGCATTGAGAAAATCGGAGTCTTTGAGCGGCTGCAGGAACGAGGTGCCGATGCCGCCAAGCTCGGCGCGACTTTCGATCAGATTGCGTACCAGGCTGTCCAGTCGCCGTGTGTCCACACCCGGTTGGCTTTGAAAGCGTTGCAAAACCTTGAGCTGCTGATCGAGCTCCTTGTGGACTTCGCTGCGGACATCACCGCGCGATAAAATCGCCATGATTTCAAGCAGGCTGGAGATCGTTGCGCGGGTACCCCAATCGCTCTCTTGCTCAGTGCTGTATAGCATTTGCTGATAGAGGAACTCGAGCCGCATAAATGTGCGCATACGCTCAGATACGGGTTGCTCGTAGTAGGTCGGACGATCCGAAGCCGATTCAGCGGCTATTTCGCTAGCAGGTTTTGCCATGCGCGTATTTTGCGCTACCGCTAGCTCGCAGGCAAATTAGCTAATGCAATATAACGGTCGTGGATTGCAGATACCTGCGTCGAGATTGCCTCGATCGTTGCGTTGTTGTGAATCACATCATCGGCAATTGCCAGGCGTTGCTCACGGCTGGCCTGCGCCGCAAGGATACGGCGCGCCTGATCTTCTGTTTCGGCATCGCGTGCGAGCAATCGGCTGATTTGCGTGGCTTCATCGCAGTCGACCACCAAAACTCGGTCGATATGCTCACGCAGCGGCGAATCCGCAAGCAACGGCACGACAATGACAATGTAGCTGCCGCTTGCCGCGTCTATCCGCTGGATGGTCTCTTTCTGAATAAGCGGGTGCAGGATGGCCTCGAGTTGTGCCCGCGCAGCGTCGTTGGAGAAAATCTGCCGCCGCAATGCGCCGCGGTCCAGCACGCCATCGCTATCGAACACGGAATCGCCAAAAAAACGGCGAATCTCAATTAGTGCTGGTTGGCCCGGTTGCACGACTTCTCGCGCAATGAGATCTGTGTCGATAACCGTTATGCCCAAATCCGCAAACCTGTCTGCGACAGTTGATTTGCCGCTGGCGATACCGCCGGTAAGTCCGATACGTAGCGGCTTGGACATCTACTGGAACTTGTCCAGGTAGGCATTCCAGATCCTATCGCCGTACAGCATCGTGACCCAGCCAGCCGCTGCGAGGTACGGACCGAACGGGATTGGCAATTGGCGATCGCGACCCCTGATAACAATCATCGCAATGCCGAATATCGCACCCACGACCGCGGACAGCAGAATGATCAGGTGTAAGGATTGCCACCCAAGCCAGGCGCCGAGTGCTGCCAGCAGCTTGAAATCACCATAGCCCATGCCTTCCTTGCCCGTGATCAGCTTGAACAGCTGATAGACGCTCCATAAGCTCAGATAGCCCGCTATGGCGCCAATGATGCTGTCTACAGGGGACACAAACAGGGAGGTCGCACCGGTCATGGGGTGAAACAGGCTCATGGCCAAACCGACCCACAGCAGCGGCATCACAATGGAATCAGGAATTAACTGGTGGTCATAGTCGATCATGCTAATGGCGACCAACGCGAACGTCAGTCCGATTGCCATGAGTGCTTCCCAGCCGAATCCGAAGTGCATCGCGCAGACCGCGGCAAGCACCGCGGTCAACAATTCAACCAACGGATAACGCATCGATATCTTTTGCTTGCAGCCGCCGCAGCGACCACCAAGTAAGAGGTAACTGACAACTGGAATGTTTTGCCACGCGCTTATCTGAGCGCCACACGAAGGGCAGGCAGAGCGCGGGACGACCAGACTAAACGGCTTGTCCGGCAACTCGGGCGTATCTGCCTTTTGCAGTTCTTCGCATTGCTCCTGCCATTCTCGATACATCATTATCGGTAGACGATAAATAACCACATTGAGAAAACTTCCAATCAACAGAGCGAAGATGAAAGCAGTCGCAGTGAATGCCAGGGGTGACTGCGCGAATAATTCTGCCATCCAGGTTCTCCAGTTAATGTTGCGCTTGCACAATCAGAATATGCACAATCAGAACATACACAATCAAAAACGGCGTTCGGAGTTTCCTCCGAACGCCGTTGCAATGCAATCGGACGCTTGCGGCGACCTAAATAACCGCACCCATCTTGAAAATCGGCAGGTACATAGCGACCACGAGACCACCGACCAATACGCCGAGGATCGACATGATTAAAGGCTCGAGCAAGCTCGACAGATTGTCGACTGCGTTGTCGACATCTTCTTCGTAAAAATCTGCAACTTTCGACG
>CAYWYT010000300.1:0-3393 GCA_964462665.1 uncultured Woeseiaceae bacterium
AACTCAACACCCTGCACTTCTGCATACTCGGCATTGATTATCTCTCGAGCGATAGTCGTGTCACTTGCCGGAATTTCGAAGAACTCAATCGGGTTGCTGATCTCTTTCCGAAACAGCGAGACTGTGAAGTTATCACCGCTCTCGAAGAACCACTCGGCACGCAGATCAATATTCTGTAAATCTGCTGGAATAACACCCGGGTTGCCACGAACCAGATCGTCTGTAGTCGGGTCGACGTAGCTTGAGTTGGTAATTTCACGCAGGTCCGGGCGAATCGCCGTTTCGCTATAGCTAAGACGTAGTTGGAACGTTTCGGCCCAAAAATCGCCCATGTAGGTAATGGCGGCCGCCGGATAGAGCCGGTCCTCGGCGAATGTCCCCTGTTGCAGCACAGCGGGGTCTGTCGAAACCTGCGGCGACGACTGCGAGAAACCATATGGATTCCACTCCACAGCCGCCTGCCGGTAGTCTTCCCAACGAACGCCAGCGGCGAAGCGCCACGTATCGTGCAGGGTCCAGTCAACGTTGCTCCAGATAGAATCGGTCATGGTTGCGGCTATGTAACTGTTCGTATTCGCACCCTGCCGATCGAAAACGACATCGTTAACGAACTCTTGCGCTCCGGCGACAGGACTTGATGGATCGGAAGTGGCTGCCATGATGTTTTCGTCGGAGAAGACCTCGTCCAGCGAGCCTTGCAATACTGATTGGTCAGAGACGCCCAGGTAGCCCAGACTAAATTGACTTTGCCTGTATGTACGCGCTTTCTGCGCGTGATCCCAGCCCCCACTGAGTTCGAGGAACGATCGATCGAAATCGACGGGCACCGACATGCTCCACCCATAGTTATCCACTTCGTCATCAAGATCAGTAAAGCGATAGTCAGCGGCAGATGAAGTCAGGCGAACGGATTCGCTCAACACTTCGCCGCTCGAACGGTCAGTGAATGTCTCGGATGCCACTGCGACCTGGTTGGGAATATCAGTAGCGGCAGCCGAAGTTGAGTAGAACCAGTCGACCAGGGTTTCTTCGGGCAACCAGCCAACCAGTTTGCCGATGAACGGGAGCCGCTCGCGCGTCTCCGCGCCCAGATAATGCTTGCCCTCGATCTGGTGTGTCGTCAGGTTGCGCTCTTCGAATTGCAATCGATAATCACGAAACCCACGACCACTGGACAGTGGCCTGTTCTCATTAAAGTAGTCGAAGACCTCGGTCTCGTCGTCTGTATTTCGCAGGAACAAACTCGTAGTCGAGATTTCGTGCTCGGGCGTAAACTTAAGGCCGAGGTTTAACGTTCCCGCAAGATTGACGCTACGCGTAGACTCTTCCTTGATACCGAATTGCTCATCCGGCAAACCGAAGGTCGCTGTACGGGTACGCCGGAAACGCCAATTCGTCTCATAGGATGTACCCACATTGAATCCGACCTGCCAATCGGGATCGAGATCGAAACTATTACCGACGTTGCCGCGCATTTGGTAGTCCGGATGTGTGTCCTCACTCGTAATGCCAATATTTCTGTTTAAGGCGAACGCCATGTCCCGGTTAGCGGACTGTGCGTCGTAAAGCGTTGCCGCTGGGTCCTGCCGTTCGAGAAAGCCGAGGATCGAATTGACGCTGGGATTGCCCTGGTAGGCCGCTATACCACTGCTAATCTGCGGCGATAGTGCGCGGGTTCCGTCATCCGATCCAATCCTGTCGTCACCGCCACCCTGGTAGCTATTCACCGCGCTGGGGTTCTGGGAATTCACGCCGACACCGGCCTCAAAATTCAGCGTAAAGCCATCCGGGATACCCTTGGTCCGAATATCGATTGCGCCGCCACCAAAATTGGCTGGCAGGTCCGGCGACCAGCTTTTCTGTACGCGCAGTGATTCAACGATCGAGGTCGGAAAAATATTCAACGGAATAACGTTGCGGGTCAGATCAGGCGAGGGAATCTGTGCGCGATTCAGCGTGCTTTGCGAGTAGCGCTCACCAAGACCGCGGATGTAGACGAACTTGTCCTGCACCAGCGTCAGACCCGGAACCCGACGCAATGCCGCAGCGACGGTGGAATCACCCAAACGCGCGATCGTATCGGCGCCCAGTAAATCGGCGGCGTATGCGTCGTTCATGCGTTCGCTGACCAGTTGTTGGCTTGAACTGATGAAGCGGCCAGTGACAACAACCTCCTCGATCTCAGCTGCGGCTACTTCGATCTGAGCCTCCATCACATCATCGATACTCTGCGCCGTGGCTGTGAGCTGCCATGACCCGGTAATAACGAATGTTGCACAAAGTATTCTATTCATCGCCTTGCCCATTACTCGAACCAGAGTGGTTGGCCACGATTCGCGTCGGAAATTCCGTAGGTCCACTGTGCTGTCCAGTCAGCCGTCGCGCTGACCGCACCGAGGATGTCACCACTGGTGGGTGCCGTGGTCGCTATCGGCGCGGCGCCATCGATGAATGAGGTTGCCCAGCTCAGCGAGAAGATTGCTTGTGTTCCCTCAAGAAGCTGCAGGTCGGTGTCTGCATTCGCAGTTGGGTCAGCCGCTGTGCCATCGGCAACAGTTGCGAACTGGTTACCGTTGCTCTCGGCCCAGAGTTGCTCGCTACCGAATGTGCCGATCGCGTTGCCCTTTGAAGGTTCCTGGCAAGCGATAACAACTGAGTTCAGCTGCAAGTCGCCGTTAACCGCGGCATTCGCTGTTTCCGTGTTGTCGATCCGAAGACAGTAATTGTCATCGCTGTCTGTCATGTCATTTGCCGCAAAAGAAGAGATCAGCAAAGAGTCATTGATTACCGGCCAGATTCCCTCGCGCAGACGCCAACCAGCACCTTCGCCGTGGGTACCGTTGATGTTGGCGGATATGATGCAAGTGAGGTTGCTAATCGTAGGGCGACTGTTCAGGCCACGTGCAATGAAGTCGTCTAACGTCGCCTGATCTTTGCTTGAGTAGGATCCAATGCCATCTGCTTCGATGCAGTGATTGCCATCGGTTGCCGACTGGATGACAAGGGCGTTGCTGATATTGCCGTTGTAACCCTCATCGATATCGATCGAATCGTCACGCACATACATCGCAACGAGATTAGAGATATCGACCGACCCGCCAAACATCTCGATACCATCATCGTAGGTTGAATAAACCTGCAGGTTCTCGATGACCGTTGAATTGCCGACGGCACCAAAGGAAATGCCATTCAGCTCATCACCGTTACCGACCTCAGCGCCGGTGTGCTTAACGACTACGTAGCGCAAGATGCCAGAATCATCAGCGTCGTTGTCGCCACCGTATTGTGACTCGTCATCGCCGGCGGAGCCCTCTGCCTCGATGTGACACTCTGGATTATTGGGATCGAGCATGAAGCCCGCTTCGCCGCGCGTACCAACGTAGCTGCATTTGT
>CAYWYT010000301.1:0-3372 GCA_964462665.1 uncultured Woeseiaceae bacterium
CATGCTCACGACTCAAGTCTTCAAATAGCAACGGTTTATGCCTATCGCGGCGAGAACGATCTCGCATTCGAATGGCTCGAAAATGGGTTCGCAACGCGTGATAGTGGCTTAACACTAATACTCAGTATTTCAGCATTTAAGGACATGCATGACGACCCGCGGTGGCCCGATTTGCTAAAGCGCGTGGGTCTTGTCGACTAATTGAATAAAAACACTCTCCGCTTTGCACTGCCCTCCTTGCTTGGCGTGCTGATATTCCTGACCCCCATCCCCTGGGACGGTCATCTGACCATCGGCATTGGCATTATCACCGGTTGGGTTCGCGCCCTGATGGGCGACTACGGACTGCACGTCGTCGTAAGTCTCACAGTAATTACCAGCGTCATGACACTGCTTGGCACTTACCTGCGTCCCGCCTGGATTCAGGAACACAGTGCAGCCAAAGACCTGTTCGATGTGCCGCTGGTTTGGGTATTGCTGCGCTTGGCTGGCGCCAGCTTTGCTCTTATTTATTTCTTCCAGGTCGGTCCGGCACTGTTGCAGTCCGAGGATGTGGGCGGTGCCGTTTTTGTCGGCATTGCGGTGAATGTTACGGCGGTCTACATCAGTGCATGCATTCTGCTGCCGCTGTTAACCGATTTCGGTCTGATGGAATTCGCCGGCACTCTGGCACGACCCATGTTTCGCAAGTTATTTCAGCTGCCCGGGCGTGCGGCTATCGATGCGGTGGCGTCATTCGTCGGCGCGTCTGCGATTGGTCTGCTGATCACAATCGGACAACACGATCGCGGCAACTACACGGGCCGCGAAGCTGCAGTTATCGCGACCAACTTCTCGATCGTCTCCATACCTTTCAGTCTCGTAGTAGCAACCGTTGCCGGCATCGAACACCTGTTCATTCCCTGGTATGGATTTATCATTTTGGCGTGCCTCATTGCCGCGTTCATCACGCCACGACTGCCGCCACTCTCCCGCAAGGCAGACACGTACATTGCGACAGCCAGGACGGAGGAGCCGATAGAACACGACGATGGTCGATCGCTCATGAGTGAGTCCTGGCAAGCTGCCATGGCGCGCGCACAAGACGCGCCTGGGCTTCGCGGTTTCTTTGCGGCGGGATTCAAGAACCTCGCGTTTTTCTTATTCTCGGTAATTACGGCGGCGATGGCGCTGGCCACTGTTGCAACGCTTTTGGTATTTCACACACCCGTTTTCGAATGGCTCGGTTACCCATTCATCACGTTGCTGGAATTGGCGCAACTACCCGACGCGGCCGCTGCAGCGACTGCTCTGTTCGCAGGGTTTCTTGACCAGTACATGCCTGCGCTTGCGGCCGCGGATATTGAGAGCGAGGTCACCAGTTTCGTTCTTGCCGGCCTGTCCGTCGCCCAGCTGATTTTCATGTCCGAAACCGGCGTGATCATCCTGCGTTCGAGCTTGCCGATAACGTTTGCCGAATTGGTCGTCATCTTCTTGCTGCGCACGGCCATAGTCTTGCCGGTACTCATTGTCGGCGCACATTTAGTCATTGGATGATGCGATCGCACCGCCGGGTGACAATACGAAGCGTTTAAGTCTCCAGTCGATCCGAAAACTGCCGGTCTCATCTGGGTTCTCTGCAACGTAGATGTCGTCCGGACCAATCGACTCGCTGATGTGCTCACTGAGCAATTTCGCGATGCTCGGCTTCTCGGCTGCGTAGACAATGTTCATATCCTTCTCCTCGAGCATCGTTACCTGATGCTTGCGAGTAGAATACGATTGCATCACTTAATAGCAGCTGAACTCAATCTAAACGGTAGCTGAAGAGCTTATGTAAGAAACCCTGAAGATACCTGCTACGCTTAATGTGAAACCTATATACGGCTCAACAAAGAGGACTTAGAACAATGAAGAAACTAATAACAGTAATCCCGCTGCTCATGATTTTGGTCGGCTGCAATCAAGCCGCCGCCCCGGGAGATCCATCTGAAATAACAGCGCGCTCGGCAGAATGGGATGCCGTGCTTAATGCCCAGGATATTGATGCGCTCGTCGCGATGTACACGGACGATGCACGACTGATGTCACCGAACGAACAGATGTCCGTCGGAGCCGACGGTGTTCGCGCCGCATTTGGCGGCATGATCGAGGCTGGCCTGGTTTCGAAACTCACTAGCATTGAAGCGATCGTGTCGGGTGACATAGGCTATAACGTTGGCACCTATTCGCTAATGGCTGGCGATACTGTTGTGGACGTCGGCAAATTCATCGAAACCTGGGAACGCGGTGCCGATGGCGCGTGGCGTATTTCCAACGATATCTACAACAGCAATAACCCGCCTGCTGGTAGCGACAATGAGCACCTGGTGATCATTCACGAAGTGAACGATGCTGATCATTGGCTCGCCGCATGGCGTGGCGATGACAGCCGCCGCCAGATGTTCGAAGCCAATGGCGCTGCGCATGTGCACACCTTTACAAACCCCGACAATCCACACCAGGCAGCCCTCGTTATCAGCGTGAGCGACATGGCGGCACTGGGTGCGATGTTGGAGTCAGAAGAAGGCATAGCAGCCGCTGACGCCGATGGCGTTCGCGCAGATACATTACGGGTACTCACCGAAGCGCACTAAACGCAATAACGCCCGGCGAATGCCGGGCGTTGTCTCCTAGGCGCTTTCTCCAATTGAGTCGTTCAGCAGCGCGTCCAGCTCACCTGCTCTTTGCAGCGCTGCGAGGTCGTCAAAACCGCCAATGTGGCGATCATCTATGAAAATCTGCGGCACACTCGTGCGCCCGGATCGCTCACGCATTGCCTGAATCTCATCAGGTTCGGCATTGGTCAGATCGATGCCAACGTAATCGACGCCTTTGCGATCGAGTAGTGCTTTGGCCTGGTGGCAGTAGGGGCACCAGTTGGTGTAGTAGATCTCTGTTTTAGCCATGACATTTGCTCCCTGGCGTAATGTTCGTGTTGGTCGTGGGGATAATAATGTGCTTTCCCAGGAACACTTTCTATGGCTATTCGTGGCGTATTTTGCTACTAATCGTCCACTATGGAAGTACTCAGTGACATCCTGCAGGGGATTCGAACGACCGGAAGCGTGTATTTCTGCGACTTTCTGCTGCCGCCGTGGGAATTACCCTATGCGGGAGAAGAGCGCGCGATGTTTCATCTCGTACGCCGCGGCCGCTGTCGAGTCGAGATAGGAGAAGCAACACACACACTGGAGACCGGGGATTTCGTCTTCTTCGCACCGGGCGTCGACCACCGCGTGTTTTCCGCGAACGCAGATGATCCGCAGACGCTGCTCTTATGTGGCTACTGTCTTTTTGATGACGTAGAAAATGACGTTCTTCTGCGTGCCCTGCCCGACCACGTGCTTCTGC
>CAYWYT010000302.1:0-3371 GCA_964462665.1 uncultured Woeseiaceae bacterium
GCGAAGAGGGTATTTCAATTCGCGAAGAAGTCGACATTGCGAGTGTTTCAGGCAAATCGGGCAATATTCGCGTCACTCTGAGCGATGGAGAGGAGATTCGCGGCAGTCATCTACTGATGGCAACCGGACGCGCGCCGGTCGTCGCCGACATGGGACTTGATGAGGCGGGCATTCAATATTCGCGTTCCGGAGTCGAGGTCGACTCGCGACTACGCACAACCAACAAGCACGTATTTGCTGTGGGCGATGCCAAGGGTGGATTGATGTTTACTCATCTGGCCGGTTACGACGCTGGCATAGTCATCCGAAACATACTTTTTAAGTTGCCCAGCAAGGCCGACTACTCTGCGATTCCATGGGTGACTTACACAGATCCGGAGTTATCCCAGGTTGGACTGACCGAAGCCGAGGCGAAAGAAAAATACGGCGACGCGATCAAGGTTACGCAGTCGGAGTATGCGGAGAATGATCGAGCCCGCGCTGAACGAATCACCGCAGGTTTAATAAAAGTAGTCACTGGCAAGCGCGGCAAGATTCTCGGTGCTGGAATTGCTGGCTCGAGCGCGGGCGAGATCATTCAACCCTGGCAGATTGCCGTCGCGAAGGGCTACACGATGAAGGATATGGCCGGAATCATCTCACCCTACCCGACCCTTTCTGAAATATCGAAACGCGCAGCTGGCTCTTATTTTACTGATTCATTGTTTTCGCCGCGCACACAAAAAATTGTGCGGTTTTTGCTCAAGTTCTAGCGCCTGTGGATCCCTCAATCCCGGTCCTGGTACTGTTTTGCAAAGAGCCACGACTCGGTCACGGCAAACAACGCCTTGCCGCCACTATTGGTGAACGACCAGCCCTGCGTATTGCTCGCGCCTTGCTGGACTGTGCGCTGGAGGACGCTGCCTGCTGGGATGGCACATTTGTATTCTCCCCCGCATCGTCAGAAGAAGTTGCCTGGGCGGAAACGTTGTCTGACAGACCAGAATTTCGTGACAAACACGTAGGCATCGTTGCACAAAAAAGTGGCAACCTCGGCTTCAGACTTACGACAGTCGAAGCCCACTTACGTGAGCTGGGCGCGACACAAATAGTCTATATGGGATGTGATGCGCCGTTACTCAATGACACCCACTATGATGCTGTAATAAATGCGCTGAACGAGGTTGATGTCGTATTGGCAGATGGAGCTGACGGCGGCGTTACATTGATGGCAAGTCGAAGTGGGTGGCCGGTGCTCGACGAACTTCCGTGGAGCGCCAGTGAGCTGGGCGATGCGCTGGCAGACAATTGCACTGCCAGCGGACGGAGTGTGCACAGACTGGACGGCGGCTTCGACGTTGATGAAAAGAGCGACGCACTCAAACTGCTTGAACACCTCAATAGCGAGCAGCGACCCGCCCGACAAGCTCTTAAGGCGGTGTTGCTCGAAGAGCTTGATCAAATTACGTGACGGAGCTGCCACAATTAAGCGTCATTATTCCTTGTCGCGATGATGTGGAGTCATTGGCACGTCTGTTGCCGCAGATTTCAGCACACGATCGGGTCGAAGTGATTGTCGTAAGCCATGCAGATCAGCATGCAGATGTCGCCAATGTGTGCGCCAGAAGCGGGGCGCAGTGTGTCTCTTCGAATGAGACGCGAGGCGCGCGCCAGCTTAAGGGTGCGGAACTGGCCAAGGCGCCAAACCTTTGGTTTCTGCACGCCGATGCGGTAGTTGCGGACGATGCCGTAAGAGCTGTCATGCAGGCTTTTGACGATGGACAAATCGGCGGCTATTTTCAATTTCGCCTGCTCGGAGCCAGATCGCTGCGTAAACGGTTGATCGAGTATGCCGTCGCAGTGCGTTGCAAATTTGGGGGAATACCCTATGGCGATCAGGCACTGTTTGTTACTGCCGCAGAATACCGGCGTGCCGGAGGGCATGAACCGCTGCCGCTATTTGACGAATTTCGCCTGGTGCGACAGTTGATGCGAAGTGATCGATTTCGGCCGCTGCCGCTGTCAGTTGGCGTTGATGCAAGGCGCTGGGAGGAAAAGGGATTATTAATGCATACAATAAAGAACCGCCTCTTTTCCCTCGCGTTCACTTTGGGAGTATCGCCTGCGCGTCTTGCGCGCTGGTATTACGATCATTGACATCAACTTGTAATTTCTTCCCGCTGCAACCGGTCTAAGTACATTATGCTTTCACGATTATCCAAGACGTTGTTGTTTTTCATACTGACCGCACCTGCGGCGTATGCTGAATCCTGGCCGGAAGCGTGGTCGATCTGGTCTGTGAGCGATGAGTCTGTCGAGACGACGATCGACCACAGCGCCTGGGGAGAGTTTCTCGGACGTTACGTGCAAGCGCATGCGGGTGGCATAAACCTCGTAGCCTATGCTGACGTTACCTCCGCTGACCGGAAGTCCCTGCAGGCTTACCTGAAACAACTGTCAGAGCAGGATCCAAGGCAGCTGCGCAAAGCGGAGCAGTTGCCTTACTGGATCAACCTCTACAATGCACTGACCGCTGAAGTGGTATTGCGAAACCCTGACAAGAGCAGCATACGGGACATGGGAGAAGGATTTTTTTCCTCGGGCCCGTGGGGCGACAAGCTCATCGAAATCGCCGGAGAGTCGCTAAGTCTGGATGATATCGAACACCGAATTCTCCGACCAATTTGGCGTGATCAGCGTATCCATTACGCGGTTAACTGCGCCAGCATTAGCTGTCCGAATCTTGCCGTGGTGCCTTATACAACAGAGAACGTGGAAGAGATGTTAGGCGATGCAGAGATAATTTACATAAACCACCCGCGCGGTGTCAGCTTCGATGCTCGTGGCCGGCTGACTCTTTCGAAGATTTTTTCCTGGTACAGCGGAGACTTCGCTGGCGATGAAGCGGGACTGCTGCAGTACTTGAGCACACGTCATGCTGCGGCTGCAGCCGAGCTGCGGGAGTATGCAGGTCGCGTTCGTTACGACTATGACTGGAATCTTAATTCCGCAATCGACTAACGTGTGGCGCTGAAGAAATGCTGCTAACCGTTCATCAGGAGGTCCCTGGCGGTGGTTAGCCACTCGGCCTTGGTTTGATCTTCCACACTAAGGGGTAGCTGAGCAACGCCGAGCAGGCGACGAATAATTTCCATGCCCGCGAAACTCTCTGCCAGCGCCACCGCGAAATTATCGGGTGAACGATAGCTTTCCAGGGCCGCACTTACCGCTGAACGATCGAAACCCGCAAAATACAGATGCGCGATCAATACCCCGACGTCGAATTCCGCAGGCCCAACGAAAGCAAATTCCGGATCGATTATATTGATCCCCCCGGCGTCGCTGCGCAGGTAGCTTGCCGGGTGATAGTCACCGTGTAGCAACACTTTCTG
>CAYWYT010000303.1:0-3339 GCA_964462665.1 uncultured Woeseiaceae bacterium
TACCCGCAAAGCCTTTCTCCGTGCTTTGTCCGTGGGTCCAATACTGCCACAAACATCCGGTCGACACGCTCTTGACACGCAAAGCTTCTATGCCAATGTGGAATAGGTTTGCGACCGATTTCGGTCGCGCTTAGCTCGACAATTGCTGCTAGCATTCGCATAGATACGAACCAGTGTAAGGAAAAATTTGATGATCAAAGGAAAACACCTAATTGCCGGCGAATGGGTTTCTGGTGACAGCACATTTGAGTCCAGCCCATCGACAGGAGCGCCAAAGACCTACCCGAACGGTACTAATGCGCTTGTAGATCAGGCAGTTATGGCTGCGGAGGACGCATTTGCGTCGTTCGGATCAATGCCAAGAAACGATCGAGCTGCTTTCATCCAGAAAATTGCCGATGAAATCGAAGCGCGCGGATCGGAGCTCACCGAAATTGGCATGGCCGAAACCGGCCTTCCGCAAATGCGACTCGAGGGCGAGCGCGGGCGCACCGTTGCGCAACTGCGCATGTTTGCCGACCACATTGTGCAAGGCGATTATCTCGATCGGCGCCATGTTGAGGCGTTGCCTGATCGTGCTCCTATTCCACGTCCGGACTTGTTTCTGGTCATGCGGCCAATGGGTCCGGTAGCAGTCTTTGGCGCATCTAATTTTCCGCTCGCATTTTCTACGGCGGGTGGCGATACCGCATCTGCGTTAGCGGCCGGTTGCCCGGTCGTCGTCAAAGGTCATCCTGCACATCCAGGGACTGGCGAGATTGTCGTTCAGGCGATTGACGCGGCTATCAAAGCTTGCGGCGTACACCCTGGTACGTTTTCTTTTATTCAAGACTCCGGCCATGAGGTCGCCCAGCACTTGGTGCGGCATCCGCTAATTACAGCGGTCGGATTTACCGGTTCTCTCGCAGGTGGAAGAGCGCTGTACGACATCTGTGCGGCTCGCGAGATTCCGATTCCGTTTTATGGCGAGCTCGGGTCTATCAATCCAGTCTTCGTTCTGGATAACGCGCTCGCAAATCGCGGCGAGCAGATCGCAGCGGGCTGGGCCGGTTCGTTAACTCTGGGAGCCGGGCAGTTTTGCACCAACCCGGGCGTGATGGTCGTGCCAGTAGGGGAGGCCGGTGACAACTTCGTCGCGACCGTTAGCAACGCTCTGCAGGCAATTGATCCACAAGTCATGCTGACCGACGGCATCGCCAATGCGTTCAAGTCAGGTGTTGCAGAATTAGACAGTTCTGCTGCAACAAAAATCTTCGGTGAGCCTTGCGCGGACCGCACCGCGACGCCGGTTGTATTTTCGACCAGCGGACAGGAATGGATGTCACATCCTGAGTTGGCAGAAGAGGTATTCGGTCCGGCCGGCATTATCGTTCGGGCAGCCGACGCAGATGAAATGGAGGCAATCGCGAAAGGTCTGGGCGGACAGCTGACAGCAACTTTGCAGATGGATGCAGAAGATTCCGATGCGGCAAGAACACTGGTTGCGATTCTGGAACGAAAAGCGGGACGAATTATTGCCAATGGCTTTCCAACAGGCGTTGAAGTTGCCGACCCGATGGTGCACAGCGGACCGTACCCGGCGAGCACGAACTTCGGAGCAAGCTCGGTGGGTTCGTTGTCGATTAGACGTTTTCTGCGACCGGTCTGTTACCAGGACATTCCCGTTGACTTACTTGCCGCGGACACCCGTCCCGAGTAGGCGGTAATATAACGGCGCATGTGAGAGCGGAAAATGTGAGAGCGGAAAATGTGGGAGCGGCTTCAGCCGCGATAGCCAAAACACGGAGAGGTGTCTGAGTGGTCGAAAGAGCCTGATTCGAAATCAGGTGTGCGGTTGTACCGTACCGTGGGTTCGAATCCCACCCTCTCCGCCACTTAATGCATTCAAGTCACTGTTTTAACTATCTTAATTAATCGTGCCTTGTCGCGTATCCCACGCGTCGCTCTGATCATCGTTTGTCGATACTATATAATTTGCTACTCGTAACTTTTCAGTAAGAAATTTCGTTCAAACAGTTTTCCAAGCTTTATGTACAGGTATAACTTTAATGGGTATGCACCCAGCTTTCCCTTGAACTGCTTGGATGCGCTATTGAATGCGTCGGTTACACTCAAAAAATCCGTTCGACCCATCTCGATAAGATGTGAATAGAGCTTATGTCGCATGAACGGGGCGATATTTTTGCCTCTGCATTCTTCGAATGTATACATATCGAACAAGTAAACCTCCGAACTTTCTAAAATGATTGGCAGAGGTTTATGGTTGCAAACTTTCAGGTCACACCATGTGTAGGCGATTACCTCTTGCTCTTTCTTTACACCAAAGCAAAGGCATCCGTCAGCGATTCTGTTTCGTGCCGTATAACCTTTTTCAGCACGGGTTTTTTCCAGGGGCCTCATGACACTATCGATTTCGTCTGCCGCCAGAAAATTCGTAGTAAGGGAGTCTAACTTCGGTTCTATGCTCACCTGCAAGTTGGATGCTGCAATGCATTGCTCCCTCACCAGGTAATACGGATGGATGACAATTCCGACCTGCTTCAGGCGGCCCAAAAAAGAATGCAGCAACATTCCATATCGGACTTTCTTCTTTGCTTTACTGACAAGAGATGCTGGTTTGTTCATGCCGAGCCTGAGAGAAGGCCTTCATTTAACAAAGCAGTGCACGCATAGATGTTTCTGACCGTGGGAACCTCTACACCGGCCAAGTCCGCAAGTTAGTGAACGCCCGTTTTCAACGTCCTGAAGCATGGACGTCTTGTGCGCGCCAACCGCTTGGGCGCCGTTTATTCGTTTTTCTATTGTGTGCCTGAATGTTGCCCCAAGCGCTTCAGCGAATTCCTGAACCTCGCGCATGATCTGTTCGACCAGACTACGAGTATCAGGGAACGTGCAAATGTCCACCATAGTTGCCCGGGTCAGCGCGCTGATCGGGTTGATGGATACCGCCCCCAGGCTTTCAACCAGATTTCGGAACGTATGTCATCGATGACTCTGCTCTTGAATCCGGCCTCCACGAAAAGTTCGGCCAATACCTGTGTTCGCTCACGAACCGATCCATCGAGTTCTCCAACCGGGAAGCGATAGCCTTCCACGTGCTGAACTCGTTTATTAGTTACCGGATGCTCAATAACCCCTACTAATTCAGTATTTTACCATAATGTCTGAAAGTATTATCTCTTTTCCCTGAAGCGCTGTTCCGCTAAACTGAACGTCCGCAAATCCTCAGAAATACAAAACAACACGGGAAAGCGCATTGAGAGAAAAACCGTCAACGTTCAATCGTGGTCGAAACCTGCCCAGGTTCGTCATGGTGTTTGTCGTGCTCGGCATCAGCAC
>CAYWYT010000304.1:0-3338 GCA_964462665.1 uncultured Woeseiaceae bacterium
TTCGACGATGCGCCCGATCCCAGGCTGCTTGCTCGGCTTTGTTGGCTCGGTAGTCCTGACGACCACCGTTGCGGTTCAACTCGCGACTCACCGTTGAGGGCGCACGACCTAGTAGCTCTGCTATCGATCGAATCGAACAACCAGCCACAACGCCACGTGAAATCTCTTCGCGCTCCGACAAAGTAAGCGCAAGTCTTGATCGGCTTCGTTGTCGTGGACGTATCCCACCGGCTTCCGAAAGGATGCCCTGAACTGATGAGTGGCCTCGATCAAACAGCCGAGCGATGGCATGCATCGAATCACCTTTCTGCCAGCGATCCCACATCAAGTTTCTTTGTTCTGCGTTGTAGTAAATCCTGCGTCGTTGCTTCATTTTCAACATCTCCCTCTCGAGTGCTAGAGTGTAGATGTTGCGTCGACCGGTTGAGGTCACAGCCAATAGCGGTCGTTCACAATCCGGGCTGATCGTCCAGATCAACTGGAATCTCGGTCGCCTCTTTCAGAATGTTTTGCACAATTGGGTGCGAAGGCTCGGGGGATTCGGGGTCGAGGCCAAGAATGTCTTTGGTGAATAGCTCGGAGTTTCCGGATGTGAGTACATGCTCACCCTTGTACTTAGACCGCTTGAAATGGCGGAGAATTTCAGTCTCCTTGCCCAGCGCGCCAACGCCTTCGGAAAACTGCCATCGACTGATGATCGTAATCTTCTCCAAATCACGCTTTTGGAATCGCTCGAACACTGAACGGTTAGTTATGCCAATTTTGTATAGAGGGCCGAACACATAGTCATCAACACGGAGATAGTACAGTCGCCCAGGCTTCGTCTGGTCGAAACCTGTTGACGAGCAGCTCGGACAGCCGGACCCGCGAATATGTGATTCTCCAGTTTGAGGAAACCAGACATCACAGTCCGTGCAGTAGATATCGACGTAGGTACTCGTGGAGATATAGTTCCTATACTCGTATCTGGCCCCATGCGCCTTCCGCGCGCGTCGTAAGAACTCCTCCTCGGGAATAACCATTGCCTGTCTAGCTCTCTCCTGTCCACATACCGGGCAGCCTTGGCCGCCGAGATGATTGGAGGGCGCTTGTTCAAACTCGCCGTGAATTGGACAGCTGATAGTGGACAACACGGAACTACCTGAGTAAACGAAATTCTCATACGTATACTTGCCGTCGTGACGATCCGTCATCTCTTGCACTATCGTCGACCCCCTATTGCTAATTTTGTTCTTGCTCGCCTTTTCCTGCCCGCAGGTGTAGCACTCGACTCCGTCACGATGATTCTTCGCCGACGCTTCGAACTCACCGTGTTCGGGACAACCAACGATGATTGGATCGAACATCCCAGAGTAGACTGTTTTCGAGTAGTCGTATCTGTCGCCATGAACCTGTCGGCACTGCTCGATAAACGATTCGGTAGTTACCCCTCTACCGATGCATTTTGGGCATCCTGAACCAGATTGGTGGCTGCTTGGGGTTTGCTCAAACTCGCCATGATCCAAGCATATGATTACGACGTTCTGATCAGCTTGAACGTACTCTGTTTTCGAGTAGTCGTATCTTTCACCATGAGCGGCGCGCGCCTCAGCCAGAAACTGTTCCGTTGTTTTTGTGAGTTTCCTTCGGATTGTCTCTATCTTGCACGCGGGACACCCTCCGCCTTGCTTGTGACTATCTGGAGTTTGTTCGAATCTGCCGTGCGTCGGGCAAATAATGGTGACGTATTCTTTGGCGTACTGATATTCAACTTCACTGTAGTCAAATTTGTCACCGTGAACGCTACGAAAGTCCTCGATAATTGTTTCTCTAATGCCCGCAACCTTTTTCGAAGCACGATAGTCGATGGCACATTGGACGCATCCGCCCTGCAAGTGCTTGTCAGCCGTTTGTTTGAACTGACCATGATCGCGACAGCCAAAAATGTATTTGGTCTTCGCAGTTTGATATGGCCCAAAAAGAGAGTAGTCGTACCTGTCTCCATGAATCTCACGAAAACGTGCTATATGCTCTTCATCGGTCAGGCCCCGTCCCGCACACTTCGGACAACCCTTTCCGGACATATGATTAGTAGGGTCGGTTCTAAAATCCCCGTGCTTCTCACAGGCGACCGTTACGTGTGATTTCGAGTTCCGGTAGACAACTTTGCTGTAGTCGTACCTATCCCCGTGCGCCGCTCGCGCACGTTCAATGAAATCCTCTGTTGTGAGTTTCTTACCCATTGGCACATAGTACAAAAACAGGCAATTCTGATCTTGTCAGAACGTCTCAGATTCTTGTCTTTTCACGGAGGTTGAACGTCTGCTTTCACCAAAAGCGGTCATTCAAACTGGTCGAGAATCGCCAAATCGACCGGCTGCTTTCGGCCAAAAGCGGTCATTTCGAGTTACTCACAGAGCTTGGCTGGGGCCCCGATTCTACCGGGCGACCATTGGTCCGAGAGAAAATCCGTTGCGGTACACAAGAAGTGATCCTGGGCCGGCCCGAAGACCGGAATATGGCCACCGTTCGGAATTATCCAAAGGTAGGAGTTCGGAATGGATTCGTACATTTCTAGAGCGATTCGTGCCGGAAAGAACGCGTCGCGGTCACCCTGAATGATCAAGGTCCTCGCCGAGATCGTCGATAGATATGGGCCCGTGAAATTCATATCGTCATAGCTGTCCGCAAACGACGCAAACTGCTCGTCCAGAGCAAAAATCTGGTCGTCCCCATGCGTGTGAATTTCTCGCATCCTTTGCATTCGCTGTTCAGGGATGTCGTTCGGATTTTGAGCCCGCATAATTTGTCGGGCTTGCTCAGGAAAATAAATTGTTGAGCCGATGAGCACCATAGCCTCTATCCTGTCGGGCTGCTGCGTTGCCATGTGCAACAACGTCATTCCTCCAGTACTAATTCCAATTGCTTTGACGCGTTCAAGTTCTAGGCTTTCAAGGAGCGCGAAAATATCGAGAGCCGCTTGTCTATGTGTGAATTGTCCAGCGGGGTTCGTCGATGAGCCATGACCACGCAGATCAGGGACGATAAGCTGATAGTTCTGTGCGAGCCGCGCTCTCACCGGAGGGCGCCACGTCGCACCGGAAGTGTAGAACCCATGGAGCAATAGGAGCGGTTCACCTTCGCCGACGACCTCGTAGTACATCTCGAAGCCGTTTACGTCGACGGTTTCGCTCCATGCTGGCCCGGTAAGAGACACGAGAACTATTGACAGGCAATAAATCAGATTCTGGATCTTCATCTTCCCCTCCCACCAACTTCAAAAACTTGAGTCTACTTTACGTCCGCTTTGGGTTGTGACTTCAATCGGTCGGCGCAACACCTAAACTCTAACTATAGAG
>CAYWYT010000305.1:0-3321 GCA_964462665.1 uncultured Woeseiaceae bacterium
GGTGCCAAGGTCAAAGCACGCCTCGGATAGTGCGGTGGCGCATCGCGCCACAGAAGCTATGATCTATAGACCTATTTTGACGGAGCTACCGTTTAATACACTATGGCTGGCAAGATTCCCCAGGATTTTATTGACGACCTGATCGCGCGGGCGGATATCATCGAGGTTGTCGGAAAGCGCGTCGAACTCAAGAAAGCCGGCCGCGAATTCAAAGCGTGCTGCCCTTTTCATGGTGAAAAAACACCGTCGTTCACCGTCAGCCCTGCTAAGGGCTTTTACCACTGTTTCGGTTGCGGCGCGCACGGCACAGCGATCGGTTTTCTTATGGAATTCGAGCATATGAGTTTCGTTGACGCTATTGAGAGCCTTGCCGGGAGCATGGGCGTTGACGTGCCACGCGACGAAAGTGACCACCCTGCTCGTCGCTACGATGAGCTGTTTTCACTCATGGAGAGCGTTGATAAGTTCTGGCAAAGCCAGCTTCGCGAACACGTCGTAGCTTCCGACTATCTAAAACAACGTGGCATCGACGGCGAAACCGCACGCCGCTTCGGCATCGGTTTTGCAGCGGATGGCTGGAGCCATGTGCTCGACAAGTTCGGCAAGACCCCGGAGACGATCGAGCGTCTGCTCGCAACGGGCCTGATTATTCGCAATGACAAAGGCAAGCATTACGATCGTTTTCGCGAACGCATCATGTTTCCGATTCGCGACCAGCGTGGTCGCTGTATCGCCTTTGGCGGTCGCGCCATTGGTGATGGTGAGCCGAAGTACCTGAATTCGCCCGAGACCGTTCTGTTCCACAAGGGTCGCGAACTGTATGGCCTGTTCGAAGCGCGGCAAGCATTGCGGCATATCGACCAGCTGGTTGTCGTCGAGGGCTATATGGACGTGGTCGCGCTGGCGCGCAACGGCATCGACTTTGCGACCGCAACGCTGGGCACGGCGACCACCACAGATCATCTCAATAAATTGTTCAGAATCACCGAAAACGTCGTGTTTTGCTTCGACGGCGACCGTGCGGGCAAAGCAGCAGCGTGGCGAGCCCTCGAGAATGCACTTCCGCAAATCCGCGAAGGCCGACAAATTCGTTTTGTATTCCTGCCCGACGGACACGACCCGGACACTTACGTCAATGAATACGGGTCGGATGCGTTCGTTAAGGCAGTGGACAATGGCGTGGCATTATCCGATTTTTTGATTCGCGAGTTGTCCAGCCAGGTCGACATGGACACGATCGACGGCAAGGCGCGACTCGCCGAACTGGCCAAACCTTTGGTGAACAGCATACCGGAAGGTGTCTACCGCGAATTGCTGATGGACAGCCTTGCTAGCGCAGTAGGCCTGAGTTCATCCAAACTCGGCAAGATGCTGCAGCAGGCCAAATCGAACAGCAACGACACCACTCACCGCGAACATATCGGCGCATACGGCAACCTGCAATCCGGCCCGAAGAGCGGCCAACCGTCTGTAGTACGGCGCGCCATCACGTTATTGTTAAACCATCCACAGGCGGGTGACAAGCTGGATATCGAGAAACTGGCCGGCCTGAGCCGCCCGGGAATAGATTTATTGCAGGTCCTCATTGAAACCGTGCAGGATGAACCCAATATCACGACGGCTGGGCTGCTGGAACGTTGGCGGCATGACCAGCAAGGTCGTCATTTGGGCAAATTGGCCGCAGTTGAGATGCCGGATGAAGAGGAATTCGACGCCAAAGAGGAATTGTCAGCTTGTCTGGATCAGCTGGCCTTGGCCGGGCGTCGCGAACGAATTGAATTATTGATTGAAAAACAGAAACTTAACCCACTTACAGATGATGAAAAATCGGAGCTGCGTCAGATAGGCTGAGGCAGTCGTAATACTCGACCGTGAATTCAGAATTGTCTGGCTTGGATAGTGTCCGGCCAGTATAATTAATCGTTTGTATTTTTTACTTAAAGGTCGTTCCACATTGGCTGAGAAACGTGCAGTAATAAAAAGCGTCAACAAGCAGGCGCAGCAACTCAAAGATTTGATCAAACGCGGCAAGGAACAGGGTTTCCTTACCTATGCCGAGGTCAATGATCACTTGCCGAATGACATTGTCGATCCCGAGCAAATTGAAGACATTGTCAACATGATCAACGACATGGGCATCACGGTGCATGAAAAAGCACCCGATGCGGAGTCGATCCTGTTATCTGATGCCGCTGTCTCCAATGATGATGACGCTGCCGAGGAAGCCGAAGCGGCGCTCGCGAGTGTGGATGCAGAGTTTGGCCGCACCACCGACCCGGTGCGCATGTACATGCGCGAAATGGGTACGGTAGAGCTGCTGACACGTCAGGGCGAAATTGAAATCGCCAAGCGCATTGAAGCCGGACTGAACAAGGTCAAGCGGCACATGACCCATTTCCCGCCGACCATTGATCTGCTGCTGGGAGTCGCCGATAAGGTCTTCGCCGAAGAAACCCGCATGCAGGATTTCGTGGTTGGCTTTATTGATCCCAACGAACCCGAAGAGATCAAGCCGCCGGCGCCGAAGTCTGACGATGATGACGAAGTTGTCGATACAGGCCCGGATCCGGAAGAGGTCAAGAGACGCGTTAAGCTAATCCGCAAGCTGCACAAGCGCTCCAACGCGAACATTGAGAAGTACGGCCTCAAAGACAAGAAAACCGTCAAGTCACAAGGTGAAATGGCGGATCAGATGTTTGAATTAAAACTGGCACCCAAACTGTTCGATCTTCTGGTGCGCAGTCTGCGCGGCCAGGTGGCTGTTATTCGCCGCCAGGAACGCCTGATCATGCAGATCTGTGTGCGTGATGCGCGCATGCCGCGTAAAGACTTCTTGTCGAGCTTTCCGAAGAGTGAAACTGATCTGTCGTGGATCGAGAAGCACATTCGGGCCAAGCGCAAACATTCATCAACGTTGGCGAAACTGCGCGACGATGTTCTACGCGCACAACGCAAGTTAATCGCTGTTGAAATACAAACGACCCTGTCGATCGCAGAGATCAAAGAGATCAATCGACAGATGTCCATTGGCGAAGCCAGAGCGCGTCGCGCCAAGAAAGAAATGGTTGAGGCCAACCTGCGACTGGTTATCTCGATTGCGAAGAAGTACACCAATCGTGGCCTGCAATTCCTGGACCTCATCCAGGAAGGCAACATCGGCCTTATGAAAGCGGTCGACAAGTTTGAATATCGTCGTGGTTACAAGTTCTCCACGTATGCAACCTGGTGGATTCGCCAGGCGATCACGCGATCGATTGCGGATCAGGCGCGCACCATTCGTATTCCGGTGCACATGATTGAGACGATCAACAAGCTGAATCG
>CAYWYT010000306.1:0-3319 GCA_964462665.1 uncultured Woeseiaceae bacterium
CGACCGTGAACGACTTGTTATGCATGCGCCGATTGATTCGACTGAAGCTGGTAATACCGTCCATGAAGCGGGCAGAGCGACGTGCGAATGGGTTAAAGATGCGAATTTCGAAGTTTGGGTGCGTAACGAGGCCGGCCATACCAGCGTCATAGCCGCTCGTAAATATATCGTCGAGCAACAGACGAATGCGCACGCCACGATCTGCGGCCCGCAGCAGGGCGCCTATGAAGGCATTGCCGACAATATCGGTTTTTATCAGGTAATACTGTGCATCGATACTGCGCTCGGCCCGCTCCGCCATAAGGAGACGGACCGAAAGTGCATCAATACCGTCAGATAACGCATAGAAACCCGCCTGGTCAGGATGCTCCGCGGCCAATCCGGCGAGCTGCTTGCCGAGATACGTATCAGCAGTGTCTGTCGGGGCGTTGGAAACGGTCTTCGGATAGTCGAAATCGACGCTGGCACAACCGCAAAATAGAGCGAGCGTCGCCATCAGAATGGTGTGTCTGAATATTGAGATCACTGTTTCACCTTGCCCCGTATCGAATTTATTGTTTTGTCTGGGATTGCATTTTGTCGCTCCGATGCCGAGCGAAAATATTGCAGGCACTCATATTACTATCCCACCCCGAGCAGTCCAACAGAAGCGGCAGCCTAATTCGGAGAATCTGGCAGTTTGGGCCGATTTCCTGGCGCGGGTCAGATGGATGTGGTGCTGGTACTGCGTCTGTCCAGAGCAATCCAGGCGGGTTCCCAGTCGCAATTTTGGTCAGGAAAATCCAAAAGTGCTATTGTTAAGCCCTGCTGATTGTGACCAGTTAATGAGGCAACAGGAGCGGCTTCAGTGGATGAGCGATGCGTAACAGAAAGATCATAAGGCGGTTGCCTGTGACGTGTGGAATTGTGTCGTTTGCGGCATTGACCTCGCTCGGTGGTTGTTTTCTTCTACCGGGAGGTAGCGTCGTTGATGCCGCGCTGGTCACGCATACCGCAGGATCAAGTCAGCATACGGCAGCTGTCAAGGTGCCAGTGAAACCGGAGGCGGTCTATGCAGCAATGATTCGTATCATTACGGCGGAGGATAGCGGGGTCGAAATCATTAGCCGCAATGACGAGGCATTTACGGTCGAAGTGGACAGAGATGGATCCCGTCTCACCGGCCAGGTCACAAAGCTTGACGCTCGACAGTCGCTTTTATACATCTGGGCGGATGCTGCCCTTACCGATCAGACCGGGCGTAGCCAGGCAATTTCATCAATTGAAAGAATTTGTGACGAACTTGGCGTTGACTACGAAGAGGTAAGTTACTAGTCCGGTCACAATAATGCCGCAAATAGGAAAGCGGTCGCCGAACACACATCGGGCGATTGAGAAAATAATAATAATAAGAGCTCAAACCTATGCATTACAAACAATCAAAGCAAAAACATTATCGACTCATAGTCTGGGTTGGTGTGGTCTGCGCTATTGTCACCGGTGCAATTCCTGCCTGCGCCACCACAGAGGAAGGGAGAACGACGCAGGTTGTCGTGGCACCCATTGGCAATGACGATTCGACTGACGAGTCAGGCATGACCCGTGAAGAACTTGAGGCCCATGTCAGACGATTTGCCGATCGATACATCACCAGAATTGCGATTGCCGCGAACGCGGTTATCGATGAAACAACCACCGCCAAACAATTGTATTTCATGCAGGAATGGAAAACCGTTTCATATACAGCAATCGTAGAAGTTGCCATCGGTCCGGATGCAATGACCAACTTGCTCGACATGATGGTATTGACAAAGTTATCGCGCCTGGTGGTACAAGACTACTGGGTTCCAGAAGGCATCGCACCGGCAGTAGGAGAGGAGGTAGCGGCTGATTTTCTCCAGACATTTTACGATCTCGAGGACGACATCTGGACTATCGCAGATGATGTGCTTACACAAACACAACAGGATGAACTCGAATCGCTGGTCGTGGAATGGCATGCGGAAAATCCCGAGCAACACTATCCCTGGTATGTCCGGCTAAGCAATTTTTCAGGTCAGCGTGCCGCGAGCCTTAACGCTGTCAAGCAATCAGGCGGACTCCTCAAGGAGGTTGCGAGAGCAAGAGAGGCCGCTGAGGAAATGCAGGCGTTTGGAGAACGAATTCTTTTTTACTTGCAGCGTGCGCCAATGCTTACCAGCGGCCAGATCGAGGCAAGCGTGAATAGTGTGCTGAGCGGTGCGGAAATTTCGAACCTGCTGACCAACACCGATCGATTCGTTGAATCTGTAGAGCGCCTTGTCACCGTCATCGAAGCGTTGCCGGGCGGCCGACTTACGGCGGTCGATCAATTCATGGACCGGCTCGCCGAAGAACGTATCGCGTTGCTGAAGGATATGTCAGCTGCTGAACCGGGTATGCGTGCTTTGCTCGCCGAGCTTTTGCCGGTTCTGGAGTCGATTGAACGAACTGTTGTAGCCTCGAACGTAAAAGATCCTGATGGGCTGCCGTTCGATATCAACGAATACAGGGCACTCGTTCAGGATTCTGCCGCTACTGCGGCGGAAATGCGACAACTGATGGATTCCATCGCAGTGATTATGGCAGGCGGTGACGAACTGGAGCCGCTGTTGAGTGGCCTTGTGAAAATCGAAATGGCAGTGTTAAATCGCTTTTTTATGCAAATGATATTTCTAATAATGATACTTTTTGCCGCACTAATTGCTTATCGGTTAATTTCCGTTCGCTTTATTTCCAAGTAATTTTTCTGGAAATGCGCAGCGTTTTCAACCAGAATTCACCAACGCATCCAGCTCAAGCTGTACATCCACAGGCCCATTTCGCGTGAGGGCCGCTAACCTATTGGTCGAAATCTGTCATGAACCTCTCACAACTCGTCGCAATTTGTAGTTCTGTTATCTTTCTTTGCCCGTTAATGGTGCAGGCCAAAACGACGGACGTTCTTGTTCTTAAGAATGGCGACCGCATAACTGGCGAAATAACGAGAATCTGGGACGATGAGGTTACGATCGAACCCGAGTACTCCGATGAGTTTAATGTCGATGTACCGGCTGTGGCATACATAGAATCAGAACGGGAGTTCGAAATCGACCTTGCCGATGGCCGCGAGCTCGTGGTCACCTTTCCCGGCGCCGATGCTGAAGGTAATCAAATTATCAAGACTGGCAGCGGAACGGAAATATTGCCATTAAGCAACATGCTCGAATTAGATGAACCTGAGGATTACTACGACTGGGAAAGTTTTGTCGACCTGTCAGGTGACCTGAAAAATGGCAATACGGATTCACGTAGCACTAAGTTACGTGCAGAAACGACGCTG
>CAYWYT010000307.1:0-3312 GCA_964462665.1 uncultured Woeseiaceae bacterium
TCATCCGCCGACAACAATTTGCCGCGGAATCGCCTGCGTCCCTCTATTGGGAAACGCATTTGTACTTTCACCGTCTCACCCGTAAAACGTTCAAAATGAGCTAACTTGGTCAAAGTCCTGTCTGAGCCGGGTGACGACACTTCCAGGTTGTACTGACCGGGTAATGGATCCTCGACATCGAGAAGCGCACTCACTGCCGAGCTAACCTTTTCACAGTCTTCCAGGTTAATTCCGTCTTCCTTGTCGATAAAAAGCCGTAACAGTCCATTCTGGCTGCCGATCTTTGCTTCCAGATCTGACAATTCATAGCCCAAACCTTCGATAGTGGGCTCCAACAGCTTAGCCAGTTCGTCCTGCGTCATTCCGAAACCTATAACTCATTGTTTTAAAACAAAAAATGGGCCAATGGCCCATTATTAATAGCAACAAAAAACCCCTACGCGGGGCTTCTCTACCAAACTTCTGGTAACGGGGTGCCAAATCGCACAACACCGCGTTCGCGCGGGATTATACGGTAATCACCGCGCTGCGTGCAATCTCATTCGGATTATTGGCCCGCGAACGGATCCTGGCGTGTGTATCCCTCCGGAACGTCGAACAGGCCGGGATCAAGGTCCATATCTTCAACCGAGTTAAGCGTCGTTTCAGAGCTTACCTGACCATCAACGTAATCAAGCGTACGAACTGGAAAGCCATCAATCTGGTCGATCAGGCCCATAGGGTTCTCAGCCATGCTCTCGCCAAGCGCGCCTGGCATAGACTCTGCCAGGGAATTAATAAACTTGGCCATATGCCTGAAAGCCAACATGGCCTCCTCGGCACCCTCTATCTGACTCAATGGCGCGGCGCAGATTTGCTGTGTTTTTTGCTCACCTGCAAAGACCGCGTACTCCGTGCACGGCCCCGACTGCCACGAACCCGAACCCATTTCTTCGACGCGCGTGGGTAGTGACTCTTCCACCGACTCCATCATCCCTGCCATCTGGCCCTGCATCATCTGCTCGACCATTGCGCGTTGCTCAGGCGGCATATCGGCCAGCTGTGCGCGCATTTGCTCCATGGCCGCATTCACTTTCACGCCCATCTCCTGAACCATCGCCTCGTCCATGACGACATAACTCTTTGCATCATGATCGACCACGATGAATTCCTTACCAACGAAAATCATCGACATCCGCTGGCCGGAGGTGTCGCCGATATCTTCCATCCGAATCTTGCCGGACTGGGCGTAGAGTTTGACGGATTCGGTTACTGCACCATCTGAGCTCGTGGTCACCAGGTTCATTTCAACACCCGCGTACAGCGGTGTTGAAGCAGCCAGGGCAATGGCAACTAAGAGCCACTTAGAATTATTCACAGGTTCATCTCCTCCAACAGTCGACGCTGCTGTTCTGCATTGGATTTATATTCTTCGATTAGTGCGATATACGCTGGCTCATTGCGAATTGGATCGAATACGCTGCTGCGTTCAAAAAACAACCTGTAATAAATCCCTGCGTGCGGGTCATCGCCAAAATCTGCCAATTTCTGCAATGCGCCATCTATGTCATCGAGGGCCAGTCTACTGGCCACTGACGTTAACCCTGCTCCATAAACTTCATCATAACGCGCTGACTCATCGATGAAGGCCGTTATCAGCTGCGTACCGCGCTCTAGGTCGCCGCTTTGCAACAATACCCTGCCCACCAAGTAAGACGCGAATAGGTTCTTGTCAAGATCCCGAGGCGGGTCATCGAGCAGGTGTGGATACAGATTATCCAAAGCTTCAAGCGCTATGTCGTGTCTGCCATTCTGCTCTGCGTATTCGATTACCACAATCTCCGCGATAGTCCGCGCAGAGTTGCGATTGCCGATTCCATCGGCGAGCAGTTTTTGTGCTAATCGGACCGTCTCCTCGTCAACTTCATCCAGGTAGTAACTCATGAACAGCGGTGCAGACAGAGAAACAGGGTGTTGCGCATTGACCTCGACCGCCCTGTCATACCATCTCGCAGCTTCATCCGGCATTCCAATAGCGAGGTAGGCAGCACCCAATAGCGCTTGTCCCTCCGGGTCCGGGTCATTGGGATCGGGATTTTCGGTGACTGACTCGGTCATGATGGAAATTGCGACTGCCCAATTACCCTGTCCGTGTTCATTAAAAAACTCCAGATCGGACATGCCACCAGACTGTGGATCCACTATCCTAAAATGATCGACGACCTTGCTTGCCTCGTCATACTTCTGCAATGCCATGAGATTTCGCACCAGCCATATATGCGCGATTTCAGACAGAGGGTCGAGTCGAATCAATTGTTGCAATACAGCTATGGACTCATCTGGCCTGGCGTCTGAGGAAAGGAAATTAGCGTAATACTCCAGCGCTAAAGCATCGTTTGGACTGTCTTTGATCGCTTTTTCCAGCAATTGACCTGCAAGTTCAAAATTGTCGTCACGCAGCTCCGCCATGCCGAGAACTGCGAGCGCCTCTGCCGAATCTGGCACCAAGTCCAAAGCTTTGGATGCTGCATTTCTTACGACTGATATTGCTTCAGCCTTGCCTATGCCGCCCCAGTCGAACAGCGCCAAATGCGCTCGTCCAAGCATCGAGTAAGCGCGGGCGTAATTTGGATCAAGCTGCACTGCTCCGTTCAAATGCCTGATCGCACTGGCCAATGATTCAGAACTAATGTTATTCAATTCGTTCACAGCCAGCAGGTATTCTGTGTAGGCCCGCACACTCTCAGTTTGATCACGCTGCAGTTGTTGATCGCTCTGTCCAAGCAAAGACACTTTCAGCGCGCTTACCACTTCGTTCGCAATCTCGTCCTGAATCGCAAATACGTCATCGAGTTCACGGTCGAAGTTACCCGACCAAAGATGGTAGCCATTACTAACGTCTATCAGCTGTGCCGTTACGCGAATCTTGTCGCCTGCACGCTGCACACTTCCCTCAAGAACTGTAGCAACATTCAGTTGCTCACCAATCTTGGCTATGTCCATTGTCTGATCGCGAAACTGAAATGACGACGTGCGCGCTGCAACTCGAAGCTCACTAACCTGCGCCAGCATGTGCAGGACCGTGTCGGCCAGACCATCTGAGAAATACGCGCTGCTTTCGTCCGCACTCATATTCACGAACGGGAGTACCGCTATCGACTTGCTAAAGTCATCCGCCTCGCCGTCGTCCGCCGCTACCACCTCAGCTGGCACTTCCTGCGCAACGATTTGTGTGTCGTTGTCGGCCAAGAAGAATTTATCAAAGGCCAGATAGGACAACGCGACCACCAGGACAAAAGTAATTGCCCGGTCGAGCTTGCGTCCGGTGACGTG
>CAYWYT010000308.1:0-3310 GCA_964462665.1 uncultured Woeseiaceae bacterium
CCATGCATCAGATGTCCTACTACCTGGTCATCATGTTTTTTATTGCGCAGTTCGTATACGCGTTCGGCCAGTCAAATCTTGGCGTGCTGTTGGCCCTTAAGGGTGCTGCTGGCTTGCAGGCTATAGACATGCCGGCGGCAGGAACGCTGGTAGGCATCGTTTTTCTGACTGGCTTCATAAACCTGTTTGTTGGGTCGGCGACCGGCAAATGGGGTTTGCTCGCACCGATCTTCGTACCGATGCTTATGGCGCTTGGGATCTCACCTGACCTTACTCAGGCCGCCTATCGCGTTGGCGATTCGAGCACCAACATAATCACGCCGTTGATGCCGTACTTCCCTCTGGTCGTTGTCTATTGCCAGCGCTATGTGACGACCACGGGCATCGGAACACTGACCGCGATGATGCTGCCGTACTCGCTAACCTTTCTCGTGGTTTGGACGGCATTCCTGGTGGTGTATTTCTTGCTCGGCATCCCGCTCGGAATTGGCTCCAGCTATACCTATCCGTAGGTCTTAGTCGCCTAAACATCCGCCGGCGTAGGCCTTGTCTACGTCGGCGTTTTCTAACTGGCACTCGTTGTCATAGGTAACACCGTCGATTCCGCATACCGGTAAATAGTCGCGCGGACAGTTGCGTCCCTGAGTCTCGCAGACACCCGCATATTCGATGCGAATACCACGGCGTTCTGCCTGACAGGCATTGCTGTAAGTGAGCTCGTCGGAGCCGCAAACCGGAATAAACATGCTGGGGCAGGGGCGCACATCACAAATGCCTTGCGTAAACACCGTAACGTCATCGGCCTCGGCCTTGCACGCGTTAGCGTAAGTCGTGCCATCGCTACACACGGGCGCAAAAACTTTAGGACAGTTCTGCATGTCGCAAACACCTTTGCGCTGCACCGGTACGCGCTGCGCATCTGCCTCGCAACGATTCAGAAAGGTGCGGCCGTTCATGCCACAAACCGGGTCCTCTACACTTGGACAGCCGCTTGCCGAACACGCCCCGAGGCCTGCGATTCCAGCGCCCGCCCGCATCGCGGAACATTCGTTGACGTAGGTTACGCCGTTAAGGCCGCAGACCGGATCAGGTTCATCGCCGCACTCGTCGAAGTTATCCGTCGTTTCCGGGCACTCGCCCGCGCCAAATATTTCCGCGCCGGCTGCAGTGGCAACGCATTCATTGCTATAAGTTTTGCCATCGGTGCCACAGACCGGGTCGAATTGCATGGTGCAAGCGACTTCTTCTCGTTGCGCCATCGCTGTCTGGCTTAACAAGAGGACTAGCACCGCCATGAATATTTGGGTTGTTAATTTCATATCGCCATTAGAGCTCATTGTTTGCGTTGGGTTCAACGAAGATTAAGGCCTGACTGACAGGTATCAGCTTAATTGTACTGCTATCCAGCTCAAGCAGCTCGCGTTCCAGGAACTCCAGCGTCTCGGGATATGGATGGCCTATCGCCACGGCGACACCCTTCTGCCGAGCAAGCGCCGTCAAACGATCAAATTCCTTGCGCAGTCCGTCCGGAGAGCGATCATTGTCCAGAAATACATGGCGGCGCGTTGTAGCAAGCCCGGTCTCAGATGCAATTTGCATTGCGACGCTCTGGTGGGTGGTGAAGCTGTCGACAAAAAACATACCGTCGTGCGCCGCAATCTCTTCCATCAACCACGCCATGTGGCCGGGATGGCGGGTAAGAAGGCTGCCGCGGTGGTTGCTGACACCAATCGCATACGGGACAGACGCTAGCGCGATACCGAATGCCTCATGAAATGCGCTGCGGCTCATGTCTAAAGTAAGAGCGCCAGGCTCTTCCAGATTTTCCCGGTCGGCCGACTCCAGCGGCAAATGCAGCAGCACTTCTTTGCCCTTCGCGTGCGCAGTGCGTGCGAGGGATGTGCCGCTCGGCGTTGCAGGCAGGACAGCGTAGCTAACCGCCCCAGGTAAATTGAGGGCTCGCAGACCCGCTTCGAGCTGATAGCCAAGATCATCGATTATGATCACAATTCGAGGGACGGGTTGGCCCGAAGACGCGCAGGGCGACATCGAAAGAATCGCTACGACGGCGATCAGCAGCGATCTGGGAGCGCTCATTGCGCGCTGCTGTGCATCACCTGGCCACCCTGCAAATGGCCGATTGCTTCAAGTAGCTGCGTATCTTTCTCTCGATCAACGCCGCCACTCAGACTCAGGTCTGGAAATCCCGCTGTGTCGTCTATAAAAACGTCCGGCGTGATGCCAATCTCATGAATAGAGTCGCCTGACGGCGTGAAATATCGGGACGTGGTCAGTTTGATTGCGCGTCCCATTGAAAGTGGCATGACCGTTTGTACCAGGCCCTTGCCAAAGGTTGATGTTCCGAGAATCGATGCGCGGTTATGGTCCTGCAATGCGCCGGCCACGATCTCCGATGCCGATGCCGAGCCCTTATTCACCAGAACTACGATGTCGGCGCCATCAAGAACATCGCCGCGATGGGCCGAACGTACAAAGCGCGACTCTGTCGTACGTCCCTCAGCGGAAACAATGACGCCGGAATCCAGAAACAGGTCCGAGACATCGATTGCTGCGTCCAGAACGCCGCCGGGGTTGTTGCGCAGATCAAGTATCAGTCCATCGAGCATGCCGTCTTGTTCGTCCTGCATCTCATTGATCGCACGACTCAGGTCGCGCGCTGTGGAATCGCTGAACTGGCTTAGGCGCACGTAGCCGTAGGACGGCTCCAGCGTTTCGTAATGCACGCTCGCGACGCGGATCACCTCGCGGCGCATTTCATGGTCAATGGTGTCGTCTTCACGCAGCACAGTAATGGTGATTCTCGACCCGCGCCGCCCACGCATTTGGCCAATGGTGTCTTGCAGGCGGTCTGCATCAACCATGATGCCGTCGACCGCGATAATCTCATCGCCGCTGCGGATGCCCGATCGCGCCGCCGGCGATCCGGCGATTGGCGTTATGACCCGAATATCACCGTCGACCTCCGTGACTTCAATGCCAATGCCCGTGTAGCTGCCAGTCGTACTGATGCGGATGTCGCGATACTCGTCGACATCGAGATACTGCGAATGTGGGTCGAGATCGCTAACCATGCCGCGAATAGCGCTTTCCAGAAGCTCGCTATCGTCAATAGACTCGACGTAATCGCTTTTGACCCGCTTCATGACTTCCGCAAACAGGCGCGCTTGCTCCAACGCCAGATCGTCGCCACTTGGCTGCTGCTTGCTTGCCAACAGATCGCCGCCAACGGACAGGCTCACGCCCATAACCGTGCCGACAACTAAGACCAGAATAGCTCTGGTTTTCAATG
>CAYWYT010000309.1:0-3310 GCA_964462665.1 uncultured Woeseiaceae bacterium
AAAAAGGCAGAGTGATTGATAATTCACTCCGCCTCATAATTTTTAATAATTGATATAAACATAACCTTTGTCAGGAGACATATTTCCGTCGTTATATTCAATCAGGTAAAAATATGTTCCAGCCGGCACCAATTGACCTTTGCTTAAGGTCATATTTCCAGTTGACAATCCATCCCACCAATCTGGACTAAGGTTGCCGTTATTGGCATATTTATATACACTGTTACCCCACCTGTCAAATACTTCCATGGTAAAATCAGGAGTTTCTATAAGGCCTGGAATACTGAAAAGATCATTAATCCCATCTCCATTAGGTGAGAATCCATCCGGGATTATTGATGTGTTAAATATCAGTCTCACGCCTACAGAAATCAATTCTAATACAGGGTCACAAGCATAATCAGGAGAAGTCAAGACAACTCTATACATATTACCTTCTAACCTGCCTCTGGCTTCTGAAATTCCTAATCTATCGGTATCAACACCGTTGTATTTATCGTCATTTGATAAATCAAACCAAGTGTTACCACCATCCATGCTTTCCTGCCATTGGTAGAAAGTTGCAGTGGCAGACACTTCAAACTCCGCATCATCACCTAAAGCAATCTCAGCTTCTTCTGGCTGATTTTCTATCATTGAAGCTTCTCCAGCCTCTTGGAAATCGAAAACGCCATTATTATCAAGATCATTTGGAGTAGTATACCCTCCTTGTCCTGTAACTTGTCCGTTTGCATCAACATTAACCGGAGATGTTCCAATTATTCCATCACCATCAGGATCAGTAAATCCTGCTTCTATTGTATCGGCACAACCATCGCTGTCTGAATCCAATGAAATTCTATCAGGGTTACCATCAAGGTTTGAATCTGTAACCAAGCCTTCAACTGTATCTAAAATTCCATCATTGTCATCATCAACATCTACGATATCGAAAACACTGTCCATATCTGTATCGATTAAGATATTATACGAGGCTGAATCTGAAGTATCTCCTGGGTCACAGGCAAATGCTATATTATTGGTAACAACTCTGTATTCGTTAAAATAATCAGGAATCACCAAACCAGAAACCGTTAGATTTTCGGTGTCAGTTCCACTGTATTTTCCGTCGTTTGTCAACGGCGTAAAATTAACCCCGTCATTACTTACTTCCCACTGAAACGTATCTCCATCAGAAGCCGCAGTAAAGGTCGCGCTACCTCCTAAAACAAAGTCTTGGTCCACCGGACTTGATGTAATACTTGCAACAATTCCAGCTTCCTGGAAATCATAAGTACCATTATTGTCCAGATCATTAGGTATTGTGTATCCGTCTGTTCCACTAGTAACTTGACCTGTAATTGGGTCTACAGTTACAGGTGAGTTCCCTAAAAGACCGTCGTCGTCGTCGTCAGTAAATCCAGCCTCTGTAACATCATCACAACCATCAGAATCGGAATCCAATTCAAACCTGTCTGGAGTTCCATTAGTATTGGAGTCAATATCTGCTCCTAAAGCATCTTGTTCGTCTGTATCAAAAATACCATCATTGTCATCATCAACATCAACTACATCAGGTACGCCATCATTATCATTATCAGGTAAGCTCACCAAAGCCGCAGCATCTGAAGTTGTAACAGGATCACAGGCATAAGCAATGTTGCTCACCATAACTCTGTACTCATAATTAATCATACTAAGATCTGCACTCAAAATGGTCAAACTAGCTGTTGTGGCACCGGAATAATTTACTCCATTTGACACAGTGTTCCAGTTTGTACCTCCATCTGTACTCTCTTCCCAGGCATAAGTGTCAGCTGTTGCAACTACTGTAAAAGTAGCCGGATCTCCCGGTATAAAGTTCTGATCCTCTGGTTGTGTTGTGATAGCGGCTGCCGCACCAATTTCTTGGAAGTCTGGAGTTCCATTATTGTCTAAATCGTTGGGGGCAGTATAACCATCGGTTGCACTTGTTACCAATCCCGTTCCATCAACAACAGGCGGGTTTGCAGTTCCCAGCATACCCATTCCGTTATCGGTGAATCCAGCTTCCGTTACGTCAAAACAACCATCATTATCCGAATCTAAATTTGTAGCATCGGGATTGCTGGCAGGAACTGTATTTCCAGATTCAGCTGTATCCAAAATACCGTCGTTGTCATCATCAACATCGACAATATCAAAAATGCCATCATTGTCAAAATCATTAGGAGCTATATAACGAGCTTCGGCAGAAAGTGTTGTTGGATCACAAGCGTATCCAATGTTGCTTACCAAAACACGGTATCTGTAAGTTATCTTGCTCACATCTGTATTCGTAACCAATAAATCAGCTGTAGTAGCACCTGCATAATCTCCACCATCAACTAGTGGAGTCCAGGTTGCGCCGCCGTCTGTGCTCTCATCCCATTGAAAGGTGTCAGCCGTTGCCACAACACTAAAAGTAGTAACCCCAATTACTAGGGCCTGATCAGTAGGTTGAGTGGTTATAGTTGCTGCCGCTCCCAATTCCTGGAAGTCAGGAGTTCCTGACAGGTTCAAGTCATTTGGTAAAGTATACCCATCGGATCCACTGGTTACTTGACCATTAGCATCAACCGTTATCGGGAAATTGCCCAATTGACCATCGCCATTAACATCGGTAAATCCAGCTTCAGTTACATCAAAACATCCATCGCTATCTGCATCCAAATTTGTGGCATCAGGATTCGTTAAAGCATCAGTATTACCAGCTTCATCAACATCTAAGATTCCATCATTGTCATCATCAACATCGACCACATCAAAAATCAAATCTTTATCAAAATCACCTGGGGTGATAAAAGTAGCATCTGTTGAAGTACTTATCGGATCACAGGCATAAGCCACATTGTTTACCAATACTCTGTATCTATTATTAACCTTACTGAAATCAGGAGTTGAAACTACAAGATCAGCAGTAATTGTACCACTATAATCTCCAATGTCAGTCAAAGTATTCCATGTTGTGCCATTATCAATACTTTCTTCCCATTGATAAGACTCATCACCTGCGACAAGGTCAGTAACTACTGAGAAAGTAGAAGATCCAGCCAAGAAATAAATTTGATCGGTTGGTTGCGTTGTAATATTTGCTGCTGCTCCGGCTTCCTGAAAATCTGGAGTACCTGAGGCATTTAAATCATTAGGAACCGTATAGCCGTCTACTGCACTGGTAACTAAACCTGTTGGTCCAACCAAAGGAGGATTGACTGTTCCCAATAAACCAAATCCATTATCTGTAAACCCGGCTTCAGTAACATCAAAACAACCATCGTCATCTGAATCCAATTCTAATGAATCTCTGATACCA
>CAYWYT010000310.1:0-3290 GCA_964462665.1 uncultured Woeseiaceae bacterium
AGAACGACGATCTGTGGCGTTGAACCTGGATCAGGTCGAAAAGGAAACCATCGCTACGGCACTACGCAAGCATGGATTCAACATTTCTCACGCCGCCAAAGAATTGGGGCTTACACGAGCTTCGCTTTATCGCCGCATGGAAAAACATGATCTTTAGACGCTTTACATTCTTTCTTGCCCTACGCGTCATTCTGGTCGGACTCGCGATCGCGGCAACCATGTGGCTGCTTCTCAAGCCCGGTTACCACAGTGCAACGATCATCGCGGTAGCGTTGTTGTTATTATTTTCAGCAGAGTTGTGGCGCTTTGTCGGTCGCACCAATCGAGAAATTGCGCGCTTCCTTGACGCGGCACGCTACGCCGACTTCTCACAACGCTTTAAGTTTGATCAGATCGGCACCGGCTTCAATGAGCTTGGTGAAGCGTTCACTGACATTCTCGATCGAATGCGCAATGAGCGCGCGGGTCGAGAAATTGAAGTACGTCGACTAAACGCGCTGATCGAGCACATACCGGTTCCACTACTAACGCTGCGCAGCGACGATTCCATTACATTGCAAAACAATGCTGCGCGCCGATTATTTGGCTCCATTGAAGTAACGCAGCTGACTGATCTGCGGCAGTTCGGATCCAGCTTCCATCATGCTGTTGCCGAATCGGTCCCCGGGAATCGCGAGCTCGTTACATTCTCTGTCGAGGACATCGAATATCAACTCACTTTGGCTACCACCGAGATCATGGTCGCCGGCAGCAACGACCGGCTGATATCACTGCAGGACATCCAAACCGAACTTGATTTGACGCAGGCGCAAGCGTGGCAGGATCTTGTGCGCGTGCTAACGCACGAAATCATGAACTCGATTACACCGGTGACATCGCTCGCCACAACCGCCACCGATGTCGTTGACGATATTATTGCAAAGACAGGGGCGGACTCCCCGCTTGCAGATGATCTAACCGACCTGCACGATGCGATCGGCACAGTGGCGCGTCGCTCTGACAGCCTGATGCAGTTCGTGAACAGCTACCGGCAGTTGACACGACTCGCGCCGCCGGAAAAAAAGCGGGTAGCAATCGCAGAGTTATTTGACTCAGCCAGCAGGCTCGCCGCCGCGGAGTGGCCTGACCGAACACTGGCGCTACAGCAACAGGTTGATCCGGCCGGACTCGACATTTTTGTCGATCGCGACTTGCTTGAACCGGTATTGCTGAATCTGTTACGCAACGCCTGGCACGCCACTCTTGAAGTCCAAGAACCACAGATCGAGCTGCGTGGCCGGCTAAACCGTCGCGGCAACGCCGTTATTGAGGTCTGCGACAACGGCCCCGGCGTTTCCGAGGAGCTCGCCAGCAAGATATTCGTGCCGTTCTACACGACCAAAGAAGGCGGCTCTGGCGTCGGTCTTGCCCTTGCCCGCCAGGTTATGACGGCCCACGGTGGGTTTATCCGGGTTATGCCGCATGACGGCGGCGGCGCAAAATTTTCTCTGACCTTTTAGGCTAGCCCAGGCTAACCGTTTTCTAACCGGGCGCATCCAATATGGGATGGCGGTAGTAATGAACAGACAGGACGCGCCGACCCAGGCGGAGTTCCACGAAGCGATTTCGACACGTTCGGGCCGCTGGTATTCGGCGTGCCTGAAAATCACGCGTAACCGTGAACTTGCCGAAGACGCGGTACAGGATGCGTTGTTGAACGCATGGAACAAGCGCCATCAGTTTGATCGATCGGCCCGACTCGACACCTGGATTCATCGAATCGCGATTAACGCTGCACTGCAGCTGTTACGCAAGAACCGTCCCGGCGTATTCGAGCCCCTGGAAACAGACGTTGAAGGACCATCACCAACACCAGAGCACGTACGGGCTGACGAAGAGCTAGGACGAGATCTGGCAGAGGCAATGACTAACCTGAGTGAAATTGAACGAGTCTGCTTTGTTCTGAAACACCTGGAGCAATGGCGACTTAAGGAGATTGCCGAGGAAATCGGCAGCAACATTGGCACAGTCAAGCAGGCGATATTTCGCGCCGTAAAGAAACTACGTGTGCGTATGGCCAGCCTGCAAAGAGAAGCGCTATGAAAGATGATGATGAATTGAGAGAGTTTGACGCCTTGGACCTCAATCGAGAGATCGCGGCCCCGTCGCACATGCAGCAACGCTGGCACGACAGTATCGACCTGGCAGCGCAACGTGAAGTCCGCGAGCAGAAGAAGTCGGCACAATCGTTCAACTATATGTCCTTCTTCTGGGGCGCCGCCATAACTACCGCTCTTACGATTGGTATTGGTATCGGCGTTTTCCTGTCTGGCGACCCGGAGTCGATCGAACCCAATGAATATGTTGTTGAGGATCGTACTGGCGCATTTGGTCGCGTCCTGCAAGTTCACTTACGCGATACGCAGAACGATATTGCCAGCATGCCGATCAACACCGCTGAAGATCGCACCCTGTTGGTCCTGCAGATCATTCAACAAAACCGCCTGTTCGAACAGGCGGCCGAACGCAATGATGCAGACAGCCTGGCACGCGTACTGCGCGCTTTCGAACCTATCCTGTTGCAACTCGCTGCTTCTGATATTGCGCCTGAAGATGCTGCTGCACTGCGCGAGCAACTCGCGTTCGAACTTAAGGTGATGCTAACCAAACTCGAACGTGACACATCCAAAGTAATAACTTCGACCTAATTTGAGGCACAGAAAAATGCACACTCGATTGAAACTTATTTTTGTTGTACTGGTGACGTTCGCAATGGCCTCAGTCAATGCACAAGACGGCAACTCAGCAAGAGACAAAGAAGAACTGCAGATGATCGCCCTCGAGGCGCTAATTCATGTTCCGGAAGAGCGCGCTTTACCCGCCGTGATGAAACTACTTGAAAGCGGTGGCAGCGACGAGCTGATGGAAAGCGCCATGTTCGTACTGAGCCAAATGGATCACCCCGACGCTGCTGCAGCACTGCTTTCCTACGCCAAGACCGGCAGCGGCGATGCGCAGGAAGAAGCCATTCGCATGATCGGCATTAACGGCGATGCTGCAGCAATGGCAGCGCTCGGAGAAATTTACGCGAGCGGCGACGAGGATCTTCGCGAAGCGGTGCTGGAGGCATACCTGATCGCGGATGATGTAGATGCTGTATTCGCGATTGCGATGGCTGCGACCGACGAGGAAGACTATGAGAACGCGGTTGAAACTCTTGCTGTTATGGGTGCGCATGAGCAACTCGCACAGCTGCGTGAGACGAAAGGCTCATCTGAGGCCTTGATCGATGCCTACATCATCTCGGACAA
>CAYWYT010000311.1:0-3274 GCA_964462665.1 uncultured Woeseiaceae bacterium
ACAAATCGGCTACGCGAGGCAGACCACCCGTGATATCGCGAGTCTTTGAAGACTCTTGCGGGATACGTGCAATAACGTCACCGACGGACACCTTGGCACCATCAGGCATGGAAATAATCGCGCCGGCTGGCAATGCGTAGACAGCTGGAATCTCGGTATTCGCGAAGCAAATATCGACACCTTCGTCATCAACCAGACGAGCAACAGGACGCAAGTCCTTACCCGTGCCACCACGGCTCTTCGGATCCATGACAACGATGCTGGTCAGACCTGTGAACTCATCGACCTGCTCGGAAACTGTGATGCCATCCATGAAGTCATCAAATTTGAGCATGCCCGCCACCTCGGTAACAACCGGGTGAGTATGCGGATCCCAATTTGCAACGACCTGTCCTTGCTTAACATCTGCATCATCGGAAATCGTAATTGTCGCACCGTAAGGAACCTTGTATCGCTCACGCTCGCGACCCTGATCGTTGGTAATCGATATCTCACCGGAACGAGATACCGCGACGAGGTAGCCTTTGTGATGCGCAACAGTCTTGATGTTGACCAACTTGGCCCTACCCTTAGACTTAATTTCAATGTTGTTGATCGCCGCTGAACGAGACGCCGCACCACCAATGTGGAAAGTACGCATCGTAAGCTGTGTGCCAGGCTCACCAATGGATTGCGCTGCGATTACGCCGACTGCTTCGCCGATATTAATTCGCTTTCCGCGCGCCAGATCGCGACCGTAACACTGCGAGCAAATGCCGTAACGAATTTCACAGGTAATCGGTGAACGTACCAGAACGTGGTCAATCGACAACTCTTCGAGGTGTTGTACCGTTTCCTCGTCGAGCATCGTGCCTGCGTCGTAAGCAACTTTGTCCGAACCCGGAACGAGTACCGCTTCTGCCAATACACGACCCAGAACACGCTCGTGCAGCGGCTCAACAATATCGCCACCTTCAACGAGCGGCGCCATTGGCACACCCCGGTGCGTTTCACAGTCGATCTCGGTCACAACCAGATCCTGAGCTACATCAACGAGTCGACGTGTCAGATAACCGGAGTTAGCTGTCTTCAATGCGGTATCAGCCAGACCCTTACGAGCACCGTGAGTGGAGATGAAGTACTGAAGTACATCGAGTCCTTCACGGAAGTTAGCTGTAATCGGAGTCTCGATGATCGATCCATCCGGCTTAGCCATCAGGCCACGCATACCAGCGAGCTGCCTGATCTGTGCAGCCGAGCCTCGAGCTCCGGAGTCCGCCATCATGTAGATAGAGTTAAACGACTCCTGATCGACACTCTTGCCATTGGAGTCTTTAACAGATTCCGTGCCAAGCTTGTCCATCATGGCTTTCGCCACCTGGTCATTGGTACGCGACCAGATATCGACAACCTTATTGTAACGCTCGCCCTCGGTTACCAGGCCTGACGAGTACTGATCCTGAATCTCTTTAACTTCAGTTTCAGCAGCTGCCAGCAGCTCGCCCTTGCTTTCCGGAATAACCATGTCGTTAACGCCGATCGAAATGCCTGACAGTGTCGCGAAGTGGAAACCGGTGTACATCAGCTTATCTGCAAATACGACCGTCTTCTTCAGACCAAGTTGGCGGTAACAGGCATTGAGCACGCCCGAAATCGCTTTCTTCGTCATTGCTTTATTGACGAGATCGAAACTCAAGCCAGCTGGCAAAATACTCGACAGCAACGCACGTCCAACCGTCGTATCGACGACTTGCATCGTGGTCTCAGTATTGCCCTCTTCATCTGTTACCGAGATCGGTACCCGAATCTTGACGCCAGCCTGCAGCTCCGCATCGCCGTTCTCAAAGGCACGCCGTGCCTCGTCGATGCTCGACAGCATCATGCCCTCGCCGTTTGCGTTCACACGCGTACGAGACATGTAGTACAGACCCAGGACAACATCCTGTGAAGGCACAATAATCGGATCGCCGTTTGCCGGTGACAGAATGTTATTCGAAGACATCATCAGCGCACGCGTTTCGATCTGTGCTTCGATCGACAATGGAACGTGCACAGCCATTTGGTCTCCGTCGAAGTCAGCGTTGAACGCTGTACATACGAGCGGGTGCAACTGGATAGCCTTGCCCTCGATCAAAACGGGCTCGAAAGCCTGAATGCCGAGTCGATGCAGAGTTGGGGCACGGTTCAACATGACCGGATGCTCGCGAATAACTTCTTCGAGAATATCCCAGACTTCCGGGCCTTCGCGCTCAACGAGGCGTTTCGCCGCCTTAATCGTAGTCGCTTCACCGCGTAGTTGTAGCTTCGAGAAGATGAACGGCTTGAAAAGTTCCAGCGCCATTTTCTTCGGCAAACCACATTGATGCAGCTTCAAAGTCGGTCCAACAACAATTACTGAACGACCCGAGTAGTCGACGCGCTTACCAAGCAGGTTCTGACGGAAGCGACCTTGCTTGCCCTTAATCATGTCAGCGAGTGACTTCAACGGACGCTTATTAGTACCCGTGATCGCACGGCCACGACGACCGTTATCAAGCAATGCGTCAACCGACTCCTGCAGCATGCGTTTTTCGTTGCGCACGATGATATCTGGTGCATTGAGCTCCAGCAGACGACGCAGACGGTTGTTACGGTTGATTACGCGACGGTACAGGTCATTCAAATCAGATGTAGCAAAGCGGCCACCGTCCAACGGTACCAACGGACGCAGATCTGGCGGCAGCACTGGCAATACGGTGAGCACCATCCACTCTGGCTTATTGCCAGACTCGATGAATGACTCGACCAGCTTCAGTCGCTTGGAAAGACGCTTGATCTTCGTCTCGGAGCGCGTTGCACCCATGTCTTCACGAACCTGCAGGATTTCGCGATGCAGGTCGATGGTCATAAGCATTTCACGAACAGCTTCGGCACCCATGCGGGCATCGAATTCATCGCCGTACTGCTCAAGCGCATCGAGGTACATATCATCAGTCAGAAGCTGACCACGTTCGAGTTCCGTCATGCCTGGCTCGACCACGACAAAGGCCTCGAAGTACAACACACGCTCGATTTCTCGTAGCGTCATGTCGAGCATCAAGCCAATACGTGACGGCAATGATTTCAGGAACCAGATGTGCGCAACCGGACTCGCCAATTCGATGTGCGCCATGCGCTCACGACGAACCTTGGTTTGCGTAACTTCAACGCCACACTTTTCACAGACAACACCGCGATGCTTGAGACGCTTGTACTTACCGCACAGGCACTCGTAGTCTTTGATCGGGCCAAAAATCTTGGCGCAGAACAGACCATC
>CAYWYT010000312.1:0-3273 GCA_964462665.1 uncultured Woeseiaceae bacterium
CGTGCGGATCACCGCGGCTGGGCATGTCGATAACGGTGATTTGCTCGCGGGTCTCCGCGTCGAAGACATAGATGCGTCCTTCGCCGTTACTCGTGACCCACATTTCTTTACCATTGGGTGACAGCAATACGTGATCGGACATATACCCTGAGAACACGGTATCGAGCGGACGCCCGCTATTCGCATCGACAACTGTAAGCGTTCGCCCGATAGCGCCCGTTGCTTCGCCCTTGTTCGATATCCATAGCTCGGACTCGTCAGCATTGAGCGTGCCACCGTAAGGGCCGGTACCCGTCGCTGCCGACCATTCTATGGCGCCGCTGTTGTTATTGATCTTTGTTACTGTCGATGATCCGGCCGCCGGCACAAATATGTTGTCACTGTTGGCATCAATGATTATCCAATCGCCACGGTAACCACGATAAGGATATTCGGCAACGACCTCCCAGTTGGTCGGGTCGATCTTCGTAACCCAGTAGGGAAGCGCAGCAGTTAATTGGCCGCTTGCGACAGCTGGGGCGCCGCCCATAGCACCGCCGTCACCGCCAGGCTGCATCAACACATAAATAAACTCGTCATCCGTATACGCGGTGTAGTTGCTACCACCCAGGTCTTCGGAACGAATACCGCCAATGATCTGGTCTGTTTCGGGGTCGAACAGAAAAACGTCCAGGCCGTCCGGGTCGCTGACAAAGGTGTCGATCAACAAGTACTTATCCTGAAATACTTGCGCATGATGCGTACGACCACCCACCGCCAGCTGCTTGATAGGCTGCAGTGTGAGTGCATCAACTTTTAGCAATGTTGCGGGCGTCCTTAGGACCCGACCCGGTGCGAACGGCTCGCCAGGTTTTTGCGGTGTTGGTGCCCTGCTGCTAGGGCCGATGATATACACATAGCGACCGTCCGGACTTAAGACTGTTGTATGCACAGCACCGCGGAGTTCAGCCGGCATATCCACCGACATGATGACTTCTTTCTTGATTGCGTCGCCCACGACTATCGCAGTCGATGATGGCCGCAGCGACCGGTCGGTAACTCTGCGAGCATTCGTGCCGACGTTTTCATAGAAATAGAGATTGCCGGGCTCCGGGAAAAATACTTGCTCACCTGCCGCGTAGGTCTCGAGTACCTGAACTTCGTAGTCCCTCTTTAAGCTGCCGGTCTTCGCGTGCCGCTGCCAATCTGCCAGCACCGTATCGAATGACTGAATTTCCATAATCTTTCGATCGCGATCAGACACCGGGAAATCGGTCTGCGGTACTTTTGCTGCTGCCATCGCCGCCAGTTCGGTACGCCACGCAGATATGGTCTCTTGCGTTGTCGCGTTCTCACCCAGGCTCGCGATGTAAGTCGCCAGAGAAATCAGGTCTTCCGAACTCGGGTCCAGTTCCGTAACAATCACTTCCATCTGCGGGTTGGAGTCCAGCTGTTCCTGCATGACCATTGGTGTTGGTCCGTACTGCAAACTGGGGCCGATACGCCCTTCCGCGCTGTCACCGTGGCAAACCCAACAGGACACGCGTTCGAAATACAGCTCCTTACCTCTGGCCGAAAGATTTTCCAGATTGTCCTCCGCTGCAGCACTCGCGCTGAGCAACAAAACACTAACGGTCAGGATGAACTGTTGTGACTTTCGCATACGAACTCCGTTTCGGTTGAAACAAATTAGTCATCGTAATCAACAGTATACAAAATTTCGACGGTAATTTAATCGGCGTCAACGAACGCTGCTATTGCGCGTTAAATAGACAGACAAACACAATCTAAGGATCAACGATGAATAGCAAAAAGTTTTGTGTACTTCTGGTACTGGCTTCAACCTTCGCACTGGGCACTGCGATCGCTCAAGAGTCTGACGACTCATCCGCCACGGAGGGCGCGGCTACAGAACGACAACGACCGGATCGTGAGCAGCAACATCAGCGTCGCGAGAACATGACGGACGAACAACGTGCAGCGGCACGCGAACGTTGGAACGGCATGTCGGATACGGAACGCCAAGCCGCTAAAGACAAGCGCGGTGCTCGGGGTAATGGGCAAGGCGGCAAGGGAGGCAAAGGCGGCAAAGGTGGCGAAAATGGCCCGCGTGGTGGCGAACGCACGCCAAAACCTGCAACCGACTCGGCTTAACGGGCAAAGACCAGCATCGATGTTGTACAATTCCGGCTGCACAAGTCCCATCAACCCAACAAAAGAGACTAATTGTGAGCAACGCTGAGCAGCTGGAAATTGTTAAAACACGACCTGGATTCATTGCAGCCCTTGACCAAAGTGGCGGCAGCACACCCAAAGCATTGGGCCTCTACGGCGTGACAGAAGATGCCTGGTCAAATGACGAGGAAATGTTCGCAGTCGTACACGCGATGCGAAGTCGCATAATGACCAGCCCGGCGTTCAACGGTGAGCGAATTCTCGGCGCCATCCTGTTTGAGAATACGATGGACCGGCAAGTCGAAGGACAATCCACAGCCTCATATCTTTGGGAGGTGAAAAACGTCTTGCCATTCCTGAAGATTGACAAGGGTCTGGCCGAGCTCGAAAACGGCGCGCAGGTGATGAACCCGAATCCCGGTTTGCCTGAGTTACTCGAAAAAGCGAAAGCGGCCGGTATTTTCGGTACCAAAATGCGCTCTGTTGTTAAGGAAGCGAATTCAGCCGGCGTCCATGCCGTCGTGAAGCAGCAGTTTGAAGTTGGCCGCCAAATCGTTGCCGCCGGACTGGTTCCTATTATCGAGCCCGAGGTCGACATTCATTGCCCGGACAAAGAAGCTGCCGAGGAAATACTGCACGTTGCGCTCATCGATCATCTCAACGCACTGGGCGCTGACGAAATGGTCATGCTCAAGCTGACCCTGCCTGAGAAAGACGGCCTGTACGCCGATTGTGTGTCGCATCCGAATGTTGCTCGCGTCGTCGCGCTTTCGGGCGGCTACTCACGCGAGGAGGCTAACGATCGCCTTGGTCGTCAGCACGGTATGGTCGCGAGCTTTTCTCGAGCTTTGGCCGAGGGTTTGCAGGCACAGCAAAGTGACGATGAATTCAACGCGATGTTAGACGCCTCAATCCAGACGATCTTCGACGCATCCAACACCTAGGCTCTGAGAAAGGAATCCAATGAGCACTGCGAAGATCATCTACACCAAGACCGATGAGGCACCTGCCCTCGCCACCTATTCTTTTCTGCCAATTGTGGAAGCATTTACGAATGCCGCAGGCATTGCGGTTGAAACCCGTGATATTTCTCTCGCGAGTCGAATTCTTGCCAATTTT
>CAYWYT010000313.1:0-3260 GCA_964462665.1 uncultured Woeseiaceae bacterium
AACGAGCGAGTTTTTTCAATTGAAGGTCATCGTGCGTGTTGATACGGTGCGCATCACCTACTACAGCATCTTGGAACGCAATGAGCGGGGTGTCACACCGATACTGCGATCCCTGGGAACAATGTAAGCATGGCAGAATTTTTTGTTATTCGGCTCGGTGCCAATCCGGAGCAATCAGCAGACTGGATCGTCGTTGATGGCAATGGCGCACGCCGCAGTCCACCTGTTACTGGCCCGCTCGCCGAAGCGGCCAAGGACGTAGGCGACCGCTCGGTTATCGTTCTGGTGCCGGCATCCTCAGTGTTGACGACAGCCGTCGAGATCCCTATCAAGGCCGGCGCACGTTTGCGCGCGGCGCTGCCCTTCGCACTCGAAGAACAGCTTGCGGACGATGTTGAGAATCTGCATTTTGCGGCGGGACAACGTGATGACCATGGTTTATTAACCGCCTCTGTCGTTGCGCATGCGCAAATGCAGGAATGGGTATCTGTACTCGAAGACGCCGGAATTGCGGCAACGCAGATGATTCCTGAAAACCATGGTCTGGCCAAGATACCGGGGACCATGAGTTTGTTGGTCGCCGAAGATCAGATCATGTTCAACGACGGCGCCCAAAGCGAATTCGTCATGCAAGGCGTAAAACCGAGTGATGCGCTTGCAGTTACTGGTGCGTTGGACGAGCCTGAGGGAGATGCGGATCCGCAGGCAAAAGGTCATTTGCTGGTTTATTGCGAACCCAGTGACGAAGTTCGATTCGGGCACGACTTTAATGCGCTGCGGCAGGAACTCGCGAGCGTCGACATCAATTTAATGCCCGATGGCGTGCTGCCGCGACTTGCCGTAACCGTCGCTGCCAAGCGCGGCGTCAATCTCTTGCAGGGACCCTACGCGGTCAAGGTCGAATATGGATCCATGATCAGGCCGTGGCGATACGCGGCGGCATTGCTGGTGTCCTTTTTCATTATTGGCTTCATAGCAAAAGGCGTTGACTACTATCGCCTGTCGGTTGAACAAGAGGCGTTGCGTGAACAGTTCACGCAGGTATATCGGCAAATGCGACCCGGCGATGACAGTGAGATTACTGATCCGGCTCGATATGTAGACGTAATTCGTCGCAGCTCCGGTACAGTTGTTTCCACTGATGTTTTTCTGCCGACGCTGCTTCAACTGAGCATCGCGATGCAGCAAAACGAGAGCGCCGAAATTGAAGCAATCAGCTATCGCGCCGGTGTTGTCGATGTGCGCCTAACGGCTCCGGATGTGGCAACGCTCGATAACATTCAAAGAATCGTTAGTACTTCGGGCCGTTTTAGTGCGTCTATACAGAGTACCGACCAGGTTGGCGATAAGGTCAATAGCCGAATTCAGATTCGGGAGTCCGGCGTATGAAGGACTGGTTTACAGAGCTGGAACAGAGAGAACAGATTTTCGTAGCAGGCGGCGCGCTGGTCGTATTGATCGCAATTTTTTACGTGTTTGTTTGGGAGCCGCTCGATACCGGTCAGAAAACTTTGTCTGCGGGCGTCACTACCTGGGAACGATCATTGGCTGAACTCAAGCCGCTGATAGGTCTGCAATCAACTGCGTCGGGCAGTGCTCCGGTTGTTAGCAATGCGGCGCAACAAACACCCGTTGTTATCGTGGATCAAACTTTACGCGCACGCGGCCTTGATCGTGCGCTGAAACGTAGTCAACCAACAACAAGCAACGGCATCAGAGTGGAATTTGATAACGTGGCGTTTGATGACCTCGTACTATGGCTGGGCGACCTCAGCAGTCAATACAACATGCAGGTAACCTCAGGCAGCATGTCGAACACCTCGCAATCCGCGCCAGGAAGAATTAACGCCACATTTACGCTGGAGCGTAACTAAGTGGCTAGCCGTTCCCGCTTGATCAAGGCCGGTCTGCTGGTATTTGTTGTCGGCTTGATCTTGCTCTTCCCGGCTCGAGTAGCGTATCGATGGTTTGCACCAGCGGAATTCGTCGCCAGTGGCATTAGTGGCTCAGTTTGGAGTGGTCACGCAATGGAAGCGACCGCATATGGAACCTATTTTCGCGATCTGAGTTGGCGGATTCGTTTGCTCGAGCTCGTAACCGCGAAGCTCGGGTACGCTATCGAGACGAAGCTCGCATCCGGATTTGTCGAAGGAAATATCGCGATCGGGTTTGGCGGCACATTGCAGGCTACCGATTTGAAAGCGAACCTGCCGCTAGCATCCATGCAGTCGATAGCGTCTCTTCCCGGCATTGGTGGCTCCGTGTCTGCTGATTTTTCTGAGCTCAAGCTTGCCTCGGGTATGCCAGTCAGCGCTAATGGCGTCCTCGAAATAGCGGGTCTTACGCTACCGCTTGTTAGCAGTGAACCGCTCGGCGGGTTCAGGGCCGAATTTTTCACTGAGGACTCTGGTATTGCTGCCAGCATTGAAGATACGAATGCGGTAATCGATATAGCGGGCAGCCTGCAACTCTCGCCAGAAGGCGCCTATCAGTTCCTCGCTCAGCTGAGTGCTACCGGTGACACCCCGGCGCCGATTCGCCAGCAACTGCAGTTTCTGGGGACGGCTAACGATCGCGGCCAACACGAGTTGCGACTCGAAGGTCAGCTATAACGACAGGTGCGTTATAGAGATACCGACACAAACTCCTGCAACAACGGAAAATAGAGAGCGCAACGAACGTCCGCATTGGAGTAAGCGCGATAGAGCTGCTGATACTTTTCTAGCTGCGGCGTATAGCGAGTCACTTCCGCATCTATAAAGGACTGAAGATTGCCACCTTCGTGCGTGCTGGTCTTGTAGTCGACAATCCAGTGCACGCCGTCGTCATCGATCCGGATACGATCCAGGATGATCGAAGTGACCTCTCCTGCGTAGACGCCACTAAGGGCAAGTTCAGCCTCACCCGGTCCGTCAATTAACCAGCGGCCTTTTTCATCGGCGATAGTCGCATTTAAGGCTTTCAATACACGATTGCCAATTGCTCTCGCTGCGGCGCCTCTGATACCCATGCGCTGCAGCCAGCGTTGCGTTGCATTCCCAATGTCATGCATAGTATCTGCTTGCAAAATCACGCGCTGATCAGCAGCGAGTTGCAACCAACGATGCACCAGCGTGCCTGCAGTGCGTGCGTCGCTACCGACCCAGTAAAATTCAACTTCGGTACCGGAGCTATCCGGCTCGACCGGCATTTCGATCCCGGCAAGAGGATCGAACCGCGGAGTTTCCCAGGGCGACTCGAAGCGACGCAGCCGCGGCTGC
>CAYWYT010000314.1:0-3248 GCA_964462665.1 uncultured Woeseiaceae bacterium
GCGCGCACGACAACCTCAGCGCCGAGATCGCCGCTCATTGCATCCAGGGATATTATCGACTTTGTGGCCACAAACGGCAGGTTGCAAAGCTAATCGCAGACCTGTTCAGCTTGGGTAACTAGTCTTCGTCGTCTTCTTGGACTTCTGGCTGCGCAATAACCTGCACGCCGCGGTAGAAGCCATCCGGGGTTACCCGATGTCGCAGATGAGTCTCACCAGACGTCGGATCAACTGACACTGATGGTTTCTTCAACTTGTCATGTGCACGACGTGCACCACGTGTTGCTGGGGTCCTGCGACTTTTTTGAACGGCCATTTCTCTCTCCTAAAATAATGCTGCGTTAGCAACATCATTGAATCTAGTTTTCCTGTTTCATTTGCGCTTTCAAATTCGCAAACGGCATTGTCATTTTTTCCCCGGCTTCGCGAGGCGCGTCAGTTGCTACGCAATTCGCATCGCCGTCGTGCATCGCCACAAACGGTATCGCCATGACTAATGCCTCTTCCACAAGCTCAGCGGGACACAAATCGTCGCCGTCGAACTCCCAGACTTCAAATACTTCGCCTTCCTTTTCGATGGCTTGTTCGCCGTCAAACAGCAACCGAAGCTCTGCCACCAGCGGCAAAGCAAACGGCAGCACACACCGCTGACAGACCGCATCTATCGTAGCAGTCACCTGCCCTTCAAGCGCTGCAACCTTGCCTTGTGCATCGATAAACCCAAAGCTTAATTGGCCTGCGACTTTGCGGTCGCGCCAGTCAGACGGAGTTTTATCAGGATCCAGCGCACCGAGATCCGCAGTCACAACCTCAGTCAGTCGTCCGAAATCACTATTTATTCCAGTAATTTCAATGACTTGACCGTTTGCCGCAAATTCCTGCGGAGTACGTCGTTCTTGCAGCGGATTGCTCATGGCGCGCGCATCATAAGGACCCGCGCCGCTGCTGTCAAAGCGCAGTCACGGGAAATTATCGGATTCCTGATTTAGACCGGGTAAACTGCCGCCGATACATTCCAAGTTTTTGATTTTACGCAGAATCCTTCTTATGCAAAATCCTTCGGCCCCATCGATTTTTCTGGCCTCTTCGTCGCAGTACCGGCGCGGCCTGCTGGATCGCTTCCTCGACGAATACCAGGCGGTCTCGCCGAATGTGGACGAGACTAACGTGGATGGCCTTGAGCCGCAGGATCTCGCGAGCCATCTCGCGCGCAAGAAAGCGGAAGCGGTATCGATCAATGCCCGGCAGGCGTTGGTCATAGGTGCCGATCAGCTAGCGGTTCTTGACGATCAAGTCCTTGGTAAGCCTGGCGACCATCCACGTGCGGTCGAACAATTGCTCGCCGCGTCTGGTAAGACAGTCACTTTTCTAACCGCGGTCTGTATTCTCGATCCGGTTGGACGGACCCGGCACGAGCACGTCGACAAGACCACGGTACGCTTTCGACAATTCGATCGGCGCCTGGCTGAGATTTATTTGCGCCACGATGAACCTTACGATTGCGCTGGCAGCTTCAAGATCGAAGGTGCGGGGTTTGTCTTATTTGAATCTGTAGATGCCGATGACCCTACAGCTCTAATTGGCTTGCCTATGATCTGGGTTGCCGACCGACTGCTGCAACTGGGCTACTTACTGCCCTAGCAATCCTCTGTAGGAGCGGCTTTAGCCGCGATCAAAAAAATCGAGCCTGAAGGCCCTCCTACCGCTTTTTGGCGAGTCGCTGCAAGAATTGCTCGAGATCGTCAGCCAGTGGTGACGTAAAATGATGTTCGTTACCACTGTTGTCCGGAAATGCAATCGACTGCGCGTGCAGAAATAATCGTTTCAAACCCAGCTTCTTCGCCGCCTTATTGGCGTCTCCCTCGCCATAGCGCTCATCGCCAAGCAAGGGATGATCATAGTGTTCGAGATGTACCCGAATCTGGTGTGTGCGCCCGGTCACCGGGGAACACTGCAGCAAGCTGTACTTGCCGTGTTTGCGTGACAAGGTGACCCGGGTCTGTGCGGGTTTGCCTGCGCGATTCACGATGACATGGCGTTCGCCGCCCTGGCGATTCTGTACCAACAATGGTTCGTCAATGAGCTGTTCACCCAACTGCCAGTCGCCCACCGCCAGTCCGAGGTAATTCTTCTCGACCCTGCCTTCGCGAAATCGCTCGTGTAATTCACGCAGCGCGCTGCGCCGTTTTGCCAGTACCAGACATCCTGAGGTATCGCGATCGAGTCGATGTGCGAGCGACAAATCCTTGAGGTCCGGCCGGGCATGCCGCAGCATTTCGATGACGCCATGGCTGATGCCGCTGCCGCCATGAACAGCGATGCCCGAAGGCTTGTCGATCACCAACAGGCGTTTGTCCTCAAACAGCACTCGTTCGGCCACGCTCGCGGCCTGTTTATCGCTCGGCGGACCACCCTCTTCTCGAATCCGGGCAGGCGGCACACGTACCTCATCACCCTCAAGCAGCTTGTACTCCACACGCACCCGACCACCGTTCACGCGCACCTCGCCGCGCCGGACAATCCGGTATATCCGACTTTTCGGGACACCGGGCAGCTCGCGCCGCAAAAAGTTATCGATACGCTGCCCGGCCTGCTCAGCGTCGATCAGAACCTTACGAACCTTAGTGCGCTGGCCGTCTTCAACCTTGGGATTTTGCTGCATGATCAATAGCTTGATGGAATGAGGGGGTGTGTTATATTAGCTCGCAGTGAGTCCCAATCTATCGATTCGGCACTCACAAGGCCTGCGTGGCAATCACTTCTGGACTGACCGCGTCGGTATTAAACACTATTTATAGATTTATTTTTTGGCTTCGCAATGCGAGGCCTACCTGGACGGCAGCGAGCTTAGTTTATCAGCGAGCGCCAAAGCGGCCCGGCCGCAGGGAATACATGCTGAATTTTTTACGGGATCTGATGACAATTAGTCAGGCCCGATTCAAATTTCTCAACCACGAAGATGGCGCCATCTTGCGCCAACTGTTGCTGTGTGAACTCCCCTGTGCACGACCCCTGGCACTTCGCCCCGCTCCTCTGCCCTCCCTCACTTATCAAGTAGGGCATCATGAAAAGAATGTTAATCAATGCAACTCAAGAAGAAGAGTTGCGCATGGCGATGGTCGATGGCCAACGCCTCTTTGACCTAAATATAGAACTACCCGCAGGCGAACGTAAAAAAGCAAATATCTACAAAGGAAAGATCACCCGCATCGAGCCCAGTCTCGAAGCGGCATTCGTAGATTTCGGCG